>NZ_JBFUAY010000117.1:0-16485 GCF_056406015.1 Rhizobium sp. P1_E1
GTGTTGTTGAGCGCATGGCCCATGTGCAGCGAACCGGTGACGTTCGGCGGCGGGATCACGATGGTGAACGTCTCGGCCCCGGGCCTGGCGTTCGCGCCGGCACGGAAGGCATCCGCCTCGTCCCATATCGCGGCGATTTTCGGTTCGACGGCGGCGGAATCATAGGTCTTGTCGAGCATTTTCTGACCAATTTCGAGGTTCGAGGGTGGCGTTTGTAAATAGGATGGCCACGGCCAAGTCAATAAAAAAGCCGCCCCGGAGACCGGAGCGGCTTTTCAAGAAAAAGCAATCCGATCAGCGACGCGGGCCGCGTGCCACGCGCTCGATTTCTTCGCGCACCAACCGCTCGACCAGTGTCGGCAGATTATCATCAAGCCATTCGCGCAGCATCGGGCGCAGCATGTCCTCTGCGATCTCGTCCAGCGACCGGCGCTCTGCGCCGTCGATTGCCGCGGCGAGCTCCTCGAAAGAGCGGCTGATCTGCAGGCCGGCATCCTCCGAAAGCAGCGTCGGCTGGACCTCGTCCAGAACGCTCGGCAGGAAACGCTCGGTCGACGACTGAGCGGGCTCCATAGCCGGCGGCGCTGTTTCGACGGCAGGCGCCGGCTCGGCGACGGCCACCCCAGGCGTTTCCGTCAACACCGGCTCGGCCGGCTGCTGGATCGCAACATGCTGAACGGGCGCTGCGGCAGTGGGGAAAATAGGCTGTGGTTGCGATTGCGGTGCCGCGGCGCGCGGCGGTTCCGGCATCACGGCCGGCTGCGGTTCGGGCTGGCGGAAACCGCTCGGAATTTCGCGCAGGGCTTGACCGGCCTGCACGGCGCTGCGCTCGGAGGCGGCGCGCACGCGGGCGGCGACATCGGCAAGCGACAGGGCGCGGGCCGGTACTTCTGCTTCGGGGGCGGTGCCGGCCGAATTGGCGGCGACGAAACGCGGATCGGAGGAGCGCATGACCGGTTCGGGGAATTCCACGCCGGCATAGGTGTCGTCGACCGTCAGATGAATTTCGGAGCCGTTGTCATCCTCATCGGCGCCGTAGACCGGCGGCAGGGATGCGGAAATCGCCTTGCCGGCGCCGGGCTCATTGCTTTCGATGATCTGGCGGATGGAGGCCAGAATTTCTTCCATGGACGGTTCACGCGCTACACTTGGCTGAGCCATTTCTATCCCCGTTATCCCAAAACAACGACCGGATGGTGTGGAGCATTCATCCGAATCACCACGACCTTAGAATACCCCAGGCGTGAAAAAAATCATCGCGAATCAAATGAATGCCGCCATGCACAGTTTTGTTACCCAATGTTTGCCACCCGCAAAGCCTGTCGCAATTTTGCTGCGGCGACATCCATGAAACAGAACTTGAAGCGCACGGCCTCTATCCAGTCCGCCGTGGTCGCGTCAGCATAAATGTTGTTTGTGAAGGCTTTCCAGCGGCATTGATAAAAAACGGGCGCCGATGGCGCCCGTCGCTGAATTTCGTCGATAAGAACGATGTCAGAAAACGAATTCACGCGCCTTGGCGAAACCCGGCAGCGGCTTGACCGAGGCATTGAAGAAGACATTTTCCGAAACAGCGCCGCGCTCGGCGACGAAGACCTTGGCGCGGGCGGCATTGCCGTAACCTTCGACCGTGATCAGACGGCCACCATCGCGCAATTGACCGAGAAGAGTTGTTGGAACCTCTTCGACGGCGCCGTTGACGAAGATCAGATCATAGGGAGCGCCGGCAGCGTAGCCATTCTCGAGCGGGCCGGTCACGACTTCAACTTTGGCGTATCCGGCAAGCTGCGTCTTCGCCTCGGCGGCGAGCGCCTCGTCGCATTCGAGCGCGATGACGGAGCCGGCAATGATCGACAGCAGCGCCGACGTGTAACCCGTGCCGCAACCGACTTCGAGCACGAAATCATCCTTGGTGATCGCGGCCAGCTGCAGCAGCTTGGCGAGTGGCGACGCCTCCATCAGGAAGCGGGCCGGTTTTCCCGGTGCGGCGGCTGATATCTCGACATCGTTGTCGATATAAGCCAGCAGCTTCGCCTTCTCCGGCACGAAAGTCTCACGCGGCACCGTGAGAAACGCCGTCAGCACGGAATGCGAGGTAACGTCCGTCGTGCGAACCTGGGTATCGACCATCTTTGCGCGCGCTGCTTCGAAATCCATCATGTCCTCTCGCTCTTAAAAAGCGGTTCCTGTCCCTCGTCTCTTAATCTCCACCACGGATGCTTTCAAGGCTTGGCAGCCGCAGGCGGAAAGAATCCGGCCGGCGCCTCTTCCGTGCCACAGGAGACAGGATGGACGCTGCAACTCCAGCGTGGAACCTTCCGCCCCCTCATGTTATGATTTGCAACGGAGGAAATAGGAGAGCAGGCCATGTCTGCGATTTTTGAATATTTCACGCTGTTCGATTTTTTCATCGTCGCAGCGCTGATTGGCATATTCTGCTGCGGGCTGCTGGACGGCGAAACGACCTGGAGGCGATAGGGCGCCGAAGCGCATTCGGAGATATCCCCCGCATCGCGGCTGCGGCAATTCATGTCGGCGGGCGCAGGTCTGACATGCGTTCTTTTCCTTTGAAATCCAGCCTTCGACAGCCGCATGCGCATTAACGTTACGTCAACCATTTTGTTGCTGCGCCCTCGCCTTCCGCTATGGGTGTGCGCATGCACTACAACGCCGATGCCCGCCTGCTGCTGATCAAATACAGCAGCGGCGACATTCGCAGCTTCACCCGCATTTCGCCGCAGGGCATGCGACGGCTGCTCGGCGCCGGCCCCGAAATCGATGACGGGCCTGAACTGAGCGATCTGGAATATCAGGCGGAAATCCGCAAGGGCGGCCTGAGGGCGCTCTACCGACTCACGGGAATCAATCCGTCACAGTTCGATTTTTCGCCCGGCCAGCGGATCTGGTAGCATCGCAAACGCCGATGCCGCACCGCTGCGCCAGCGGCGTTTCACATTAATTCTATCATGTGGAAGAATGTTGGAGGCCTCGCCCGGAATTGAACCGGGGTACAAGGATTTGCAGTCCTCTGCGTCACCACTCCGCCACGAGGCCTCACGCGCTCGTTATCTGAGCCGTGGCGAGCGTTTAGAATGATCGTAAGGAAATCGCAAGAGGGCATTTCGGAAAAACGCCATTCCGCAGTTGCTGAAACGACCATTTTTCCATCCCCAAACGGAGTGGGCGCAGGCTGGAATTTTCACGGCCGTAACGATGCCCCATTTCCTGCCAATGATTGCATTTGAAACAAATTCTTGACTTGACTTCGATCATCGTCCGGGCCTCAATTATCCTCGGGAGGGTATAGGAGCTTGCGATGGATTGGGCTGCCCTCAAATCGAAGCACGTGCATGCGGCATTCGATGCCGAAACCCGGGATCTGCATGTAAAATTCCCCGGTTCTCCGCCGGTGAAACATGCAAATATTCCGCTGCACGTCTACCAGAACCTGCTGGAAACGGATGATCCGCACTTCTATTACAAATATTATATAGCGCCGTCTCGCGTATCACCGGGCCGTCGACAACCGGTCTCCGTGGCATCCTACGCAGTGAAGCTCGTCCTCCTCCTTGCCGTTTGCAGCCTGTTGCTGGCGACCAGCCTCGATCCGGACCATGGCGGGGTTTTCGAGGAAAGCGAACTCAGATCCAACTAGACGCGACTTTGCATAGGCAGAACGCCCCGGTTAACTTCAGGGCCTGCGACCAGTCGGCTGCTTCCGGCGTCGAAATTGTCGCTCCTGTTCTGAGAACGGTAGCGCCGGTTGTCCCGCTCGCGGTCGTTCCTCCCATCACGCTCATTCCGGCCGTTGAAATTGCGATAGTTGCGAGGCCCGTTGTAGCTGCCGCCTTGGCCGTGATCGACCACGCAGCCTTCGGGCCGACGGCAGATGCCACGGGCGTCGAAACCGCCGCTGTCGACACCCTGGGCCACGGCGGGCGCGCCGGAGAGAATGCTCGCCGCTGACAGGACAACCACAAAAAATAGCTTCATTTCCTCACCTGGGCCATTGTGGGGCACTTACACTTTATAAACCACGAATGCGAAAAGCGCTCCACTGTTCCACGGTCCCCTCACTGGGGCGACCATCAGCCAGCCGGGTTTCGCCGCCTGTGCCACCAGACCGCCAGCCGCCGCCGAAGCCGGCGCGCGAACGGCAGATCATGCGAGAGCACCAGGAAGCCGAGCGGCAGCATCCAGAAGCCGAGAATGGGCAAGAAACCCAGCAAGCCGCAGAAAATGAGGGCCACGCCGAGTGCCATCCGCGCGATGCGCGAGCGCGGCATGCCGATGCTGAAGGAGCCGAGCACAAGCCTGCCGCTTGCATGATCGATGCCGAAGCGCCCTGCCCGCGCCTTGCGCTTTTCGCCACCACTTGTCTCACTGCGATCATTCACATTTGTCATTCTCCAGAGATGGGCGCAGGCACCCCAAATACAAGTTCATTTCATTTTTTTGAAAAAACCGCTTGGCAAATCGGGAAAGCGTTTGTATTAGCCCACTCACACCGCGCCAAGCAGTGATCCCTGGTAGCTCAGCGGTAGAGCATTCGACTGTTAATCGACAGGTCGCCGGTTCGAATCCGGCCCGGGGAGCCATTTTTCAAGTAATCGCCTGTTTCGTTGATAAATCGGAAAGCAGGCGTTTTCTTCCCACTTTTCCTCCCGCTTTTGAATGCTCCCAAGGGCTTTTCGCGTTGGGCATCGCGGACAACGCGCTTTTTACGACGGGTAGGCATTCGCTGGCCAACCAACCGGCGGCGGTGTAAAGCAAACGCCATGGCGCTAGATCCTGAAAAAGCATTTTTAGATTACAGTGCGGCGGACTGCAGCGTGCAGTTCTGGACCGCCAACGCACCGGCCGTGCAATTTACCTCTTTGGAAGCCGCTGTCCGGTTCGCAAAAGACCATGGCGGCAGGTGGGAAGAGATTGAGATAACAGTGCATCTGCCGCGCGAGGACATCGTATTCGCTACCGGAAAAGTACATCGACTCATTGACGCTTTGCCAGGTGATCTCCGGAAAAAACGGTAATGAGATGGATTGGCCGTCAATAGAACCGGCTGGCGCGCTGCCGGGCCGTCTTGGCCAATTTTCAAAAAGTGTCTTGAACTTTCAATAGACGCTTTTTCTGTTCAGCTCAAAGCATCAGCTTGCCTCGCTCGGACCACGCCCGCAGCTCGCGGTGATGCAGCGAAACACATACTCTCACCACAGCATCTGGATAAGATCACGGTCATGGCTCTCAGTATGGCGATAGGAATCGGAATCGGCGCGGCAGTCGGCCCGATACTGTTCGATGACGCCGCGATCGGCATCACATTCGGTGTCGCGATCGGCGCCGCGGTTGGGGCTGCCATCAAACAGAAGTGACGGCTTGCTGAACGCCAGCCTGACGCTCCGCCAGCTCCGGTTTGCTTGTACGGGCAAAGAGACGACCGCCTCTAGTAGCTGCACGAACGACCGTCGCCGGGTCGGAACCCATCGGCGCAGGCCGGGTTCATTGAATCTCCCGGCTGATATCCTGATGCCGTGCCATAGGAATTCGGTGGTGTCGAGCAGGCCGAGATGATGGCGGCAAGACTGATTGCCCCGGCTGCTACAAATGCCCGAAATTTCTTCATCGATGCCTCTCCAGTTTGGCTGTGACCGAGTGACGAGAGCTTCGGCTCTCTCCTGCCAAGATCACCTTGTCCCTCAAGATATGGCGCTCGCTTCGCCGGACGTCAGCTCCGAACGCGCAAGATTCTTATCGATCTCGATTAGCTCCGCATGAAGATTGTCGATGACCAAGCCGGCCGGGAACAAAGACCGTGGTTCAAAGTTGAGTGGCATCAACCACGTAACGTCAGTTTCTGACAGGAGGTCTTTCATGGGTCGCGGTATTCTGCTTTGGCTGCTTGGTGTTCCACTGCCGATCATCATCCTTCTTGCTCTGTTTATGCGATAGGGACGGATCATGTCGGTTTCAATGACAGGTTCCGGAGAGATTGCTACTCCGGTCGAATCCTCCAAATCCGCCATGACATGGGGGCCCATCTTCGGAGGCGCCGCTGCTGCCATCGGCGTGACCCTCATTCTTTTGCTGCTTGGATCCGGGGTTGGGTTGACGATGGTGTCGCCCTGGTCGGGGCAAAGCAGCTCGCTCGGCACGGTCGGGGTGACGGCGGCGATCTGGCTCGTTGTCGTGCAATGGCTCTCCTCCGGGCTCGGCGGCTATATCACCGGCCGGCTGCGCACGAAGTGGGCGGCTGTCCACACCGACGAGGTATTCTTCCGCGACACGGCGCATGGCTTCATCAGCTGGGCGCTGGCGACGATTTTCGTCGCCGGATTTCTAGCCTCGTCGCTGACCTCTCTTGCCGGTGCGGGCGCACAGGCCGTGGGTTCGGCCGCCACCGCCGCAGGTACAGCGGCGTCATCGACGGCATCGGCCGCGGATCTGCCCACCGCCTATTTTACCGACGCTTTGCTGCGTCCTGAACAGGCCCGTGCAGGAGCAACATCCGATGATGATGCTGCAACGGCTGAGGTCTCCCGCATCCTCCTCAACGGTGCTGCCGCCGGCCAGATTCCGGATGACGACAAGGCCTATCTTGCCACCATCGTCTCTGCTCGCACCGGTCTTTCCGAGGCCGATGCACGCACCCGCGTCGACACTGTGCTGAAGCGCATCGACGACGCCAAGGTCGCCGCCCAGAAAGCCGCCGATGAGGCACGCAAGGCTGCCTCCACCACAGCATTGCTCGGCGCACTGTCACTTCTGATTGGGGCATTCATCGCTGCTGCCGCCGCAGCGTTTGGCGGTTCGCAGCGCGACGAAGAGGAAGATCTCATCGTTACCTCCCGGATCTAAGATCGACGGAAATCGGGGCGCAGGGTCGAAAGGCCACGCGCCCCTTTATGTTGGGCCTCGGGTCTCCCGTGCTCGACTATCGGCCGCCCCCAGGTGGYCTCTTGCCCAGTTGCGGTTTATTTCGCATCGAGCGGAACATGTGGCCGTTGGGGAGCTTCGGTTAGGTAAAACCCTTTCCGGAGAATATAGATGGCCAAGAAGACCTCTCAAACCTCGCCCTCGGACAACGCAACGATCCATGATCAGAAACTGCACCGGGGTGCAGGCGGCGAGCTCCATCAGTTTGCCGAAGACGGCATGCCGGTGCTGACCACAGCGCAAGGTGGCCCCGTTTCCGATGATCAGAATACGCTTCGCGTTGGCGCCCGTGGCCCGGCCCTCATCGACGACTTCCACTTCCGTGAGAAGATCTTTCATTTCGACCACGAGCGCATTCCCGAGCGGGTCGTGCATGCGCGCGGTTACGGCGCCCATGGCTACTTCGAAACATACGAATCCCTGGCTGCCTATACCCGGGCCGATCTTTTCCAGCGGCCCGGCGAAAAGACGCCGGCCTTCGTCCGGTTCTCGACCGTTGCCGGCAGCAAGGGTTCCTTCGATCTGGCGCGCGACGTGCGTGGTTTCGCAGTGAAGATCTACACCCAGCAGGGAAATTGGGACCTGGTCGGCAACAACATCCCCGTTTTCTTCATTCAGGACGCGATAAAATTTCCCGACGTCATTCATTCCGTAAAGCCGGAACCCGATAGGCAATTTCCGCAGGCGCAGTCGGCGCATGACAATTTCTGGGACTTCATTACCCTCACGCCCGAAAGCATGCACATGATCATGTGGGTGATGTCGGACCGCGCCATCCCGCGCTCGTTCCGGTTCATGGAGGGGTTCGGCGTTCATACCTTCCGCTTCGTCAATGCAGCGGATGAATCGACCTTCGTCAAATTCCATTGGAAACCGAAACTCGGCCTGCAGTCCGTCGCCTGGAACGAGGCAGTCAAAATCAATGGAGCGGATCCGGATTTCCATCGCCGCGACCTCTGGCAGTCGATCCAGTCGGGAGCCTTCCCGGAATGGGAGCTCTGCGTGCAGCTTTTCGATCAGGACTTCGCCGACACGTTCGACTTCGACATTCTCGATCCGACGAAGATCATTCCGGAGGAGATCCTTCCGGTCAAACCGATCGGCCGTCTTGTGCTCGACCGAATGCCGGAGAACTTTTTTGCGGAGACCGAGCAGGTCGCGTTTATCACGCAGAATGTTCCCCCCGGTATCGACTTCAGCAACGATCCGCTGCTGCAGGGACGAAATTTCTCCTATCTCGACACGCAGCTGAAACGTCTGGGCGGTCCGAATTTCACGCATCTGCCGATCAACGCGCCGAAGTGTCCCTTCCACAATTTCCAGCAGGACGGCCATATGGCGATGCGCAATCCTGTCGGACGCGTCAATTACCAGCCGAATTCCTGGAATCAGGGGCCGCGGGAATCGCCGGTTCAGGGCTATCGCCACTTCCCGGCCGAGGAGCAGGGCCCCAAGGTTCGGCTGCGGCCGGAAAGCTTTGCCGATCATTACAGCCAGGCGCGACAGTTCTACATCAGCCAGACTCCGCCCGAGCAACGCCATATCGCTGCGGCGCTGATCTTCGAACTGAGCAAGGTCGAAACGCCGGTCATTCGTGAGCGTATGGTCTCGCATCTGATGAACATCGATGAGACGCTGGCCAGCAAGGTTGGCCACGCACTCGGGTTCAAATCGATGCCGAAGCCTGCCGATGCCGCCATGCCGACGCGGCAGGATCTCGAGCCGTCGCCGGCGCTCAGCATCGTCGAGCGCGGTCCGAAGCGGTTCGAAGGACGCAAGCTCGGCATTCTTGTCAGCGATGGTACCGATGCCGCTATCTTCAAGGCGCTGCTTGCCGAGATCACCGAGCAGAAGGCAACATTCGAAGTGATCGCGCCAAAGATCGGCGGCGTGACACTCTCGGACGGCAATTGGATCGAAGCGCATCAGATGATCGACGGCGGACCTTCGGTGCTTTACGACGCCGTCGCCCTCCTCCCCTCGGCAGAGGGAACCGGCGACCTGCTGAAGGAGGCCACGGCCCGCGATTTCGTGGCGGATGCCTTCGTGCACTGCAAGTTCATCGGTTATGTGGAAGCAGCGCTGCCGCTGATGCAGAAGGCCGGAATTGCCGATGCACTGGATGAGGGCGTGATTGCGCTCGGAGCAGCAAAAGATGTCACGGCTTTTATCCAGGCGCTTGGCAAACTGCGGGTCTGGGGCCGAGAGCCGTCGGTCAAATTGAATTGACCGTCTCGTCTTCATGTCCGCGAGAGAATGGCTAGTCGTCAGAATAAAACCCGCGGAAACGCGGGTTTTATGTCGTTTGCGGCGCCCTATCTATTCTGGCGAGGTGATGGAAGCCTCTCCGTCTTCCGTTTTACGCTGTGGAGAGCCGTATGCGCTGGCGCTTTCGACAGATCTCTGACTGGGCCGTCTCATGGGCAGGGCATCCTGTGGTCCCTGTCACGCTGGTCGCATTCGCAGTCATATGGGCGGCAGTCGGTCTCAGCTTCTCCTTTCCACGCGGGTGGTTTCTGCTGACCAACATGATCGGTACCCTCATTATATTTTTCATTTTGCTGCTGGTGCAGAACTCCCAAAATCGGGACATGATGGCGCTTCATGCCAAGCTCGACGAACTGATCCGATCAAGCAAGGCAGGAAACCACTGGATTGCGGTCGAGAAGAAAAACGCGGAGGCAATCGAGGGAATGCGCCGGCAACACCACGACCAAATCTCAAAGACGGCGAATTAGGCGGACGCTGCCTCTGCGGCAGATTTCTCATCCGCCTTTTCCTCGACGCATTCGGCTTTCTCGGCAAGGGTCTTGCTCATTTCCCTGAGTTCGCCCYCCTCCAGCTTTTCGATGCCAACAAACTTGTTGGCCGCCTGGCTCGTCAGGATGAGTTCGTCAAGTTTGGCCTGCAGAGCCTTTCCGTCACGGTTCTGGCTGTTCTGCAACACGAACACCATCAAGAAGGTAATGATCGTGGTGGTGGTGTTGATCACAAGTTGCCAGGTTTCGGAATAGCCGAAAAAAGGGCCGGAAACCGCCCAGACAAGCACGAGCGCCAAAGCCGCTACGAAGGTGAACGGCTTTCCCGAGAGATCGGCGACGGCGGTAGCAAAGGAAGAGAAGAAGTTGGATTTGTTCGACATCTGAAAAGCCTCGTTGGGTCGCAGCGTCAATGCTGTCAATCGACAACATCAACTCCACATCCGGGCCGAAGTTCCTGGCGCCGCCGATGTCAATCCAGAGGTCGGACGCCCATCTGCTTGCACCATGGAGAAGACTGCCGCTAAGCTGGATGTCTGATGAGAAAAGTGTCCATGCATTGAGAAGCCCGGTGGCTTGAAAAATATTGTGCACCGCAGCAACCATTTCGTAGACTGACGCGTTTAGTTCAGCATCACCGCCATCCCGGCTGCTGATTGGCGGAGACTTTCATGAGATCTATGTCAGACACCCTCGCACGCCTTGCTGCGCTGCGAGGAACCCTTCGCGCCCAACCCACGCAGGGCAGCCCCGATCTCGTCGCCTTGGACGCATTTGGCTCAAACCCAGGCGCCTTGGGGGGCTACACCTATTTGCCGTCGAAGCGCGGGAAAGATATGGCTCTGGTCGTTGTCCTGCACGGCTGTACCCAGACTGCCGCCGGGTATGATATCGGATCCGGCTGGTCTGGATTGGCCGAGGACTATGGCTTCGCGCTGCTGTTTCCCGAGCAGCGAAGGGCAAACAATGCAAATCTCTGCTTCAATTGGTTCAACCCGGAGGACATTCGCCGGGATCACGGCGAGGTCTTTTCCATTCGCCAGATGATCGCAAAGGTCGTTACGGAACACGGTATCGACAGCAGGCGCGTGTTCGTGACCGGGCTTTCGGCCGGCGGCGCCATGACCGCCGCCATGCTTGCCACCTATCCCGAGGTTTTTGCGGGTGGCGCGATCATTGCCGGCCTGCCATATGCAAGTGCTGCAACCATTCCCGAGGCGTTCGACCGAATGCGCGGCCATGGCGGCCCGACTGCCAAAGAGCTGGAACGGCGGTTGAGAAGCGCTTCAGGACACAAGGGCCGATGGCCGACATTAGCAATATGGCAGGGAACCGCAGACAGCACCGTCGTGCCATCCAATGCGAATGCCATCGTGGAGCAATGGAAAAGTATCCACGGCGTCGACGCATCGCCGGGGCGCGTCGAAGATATCGGACGACATCAGCGAAAGATCTGGACTGATGCTCATGGCGTTGAAGTGATCGAGCTCTATACGATTGCCGGGATGGGTCACGGCACGCCTCTCGATGTCGGCACCGGCTACGGGGCAAGCGGCCCCTTCATGCTTGACGTCGGAATTTCCTCGACCGTCGAAATTGCCAGGTCCTGGGGTCTGGTGCCCTCATTTGAAAAACGGCGCAACACGAAAGCCCCTGCTGCGCAACCGGAAAACGCTGCAGATCCATTCGGCACGGGCAGCGATCGTGGCGGCATTCAAAAAATCATTGAAGACGCCCTCCGGTCCGCCGGGCTGATGCGGTAGTCGCAAGGCACACGACGGCCATCGGCGAGATTGCCGCTATCGGTTTTGAGACCTGGGCAGTGGTCCGTTTTGATGGCTGAAGACCAGTTCGCTCTGGACATCTTGCTGAAACTGCAGCACCCGCTGACCGACATCGCTCTCCGGTATCCCAGCCGCCAGAAGCTGATCGGCAAGCCTGCGGCATTCGGCCTTCCAGAATTCTATCGCATCTGCGCCATGCCGGCGGCCGAGTTCGCGAGCGCAACGCTCAATATTGGCAGTTCCGGTTCCAGCAGGAAAGGCAATAATTCTGCCTTCATTGGCGCCGGCAGGCCGGCGGGTCATTTCAGTAGCCATCGAACACAGGTTCCTTTGATCCTGTTCGTTGTCTACGAGACTATGGTTAACGCTTTCTATTTGCTGCAGTAAGAAGATCAATCAGGTGGAATTTTGGCGGGCCGCAACGTCACCAGACAATCGGATGGGTTTTGCCGGTGAGCACGTTCACGAACCCCTCCGGCGCCAGCTCCGACGGCGCGACCAGGACCCAGCKCCAGGGCGAGCAGGTCAGCGTCGCAAATGACAGGCGTTCGGGAAAGCCTGGCCACCATCGGGGCGAGAAGGTCGGCTCGTACATCCAGTCGATCCCGGCGCCGGCCGCATAAAGGGCCTGCATCTCCGCATCCAGCGCTTCAGCCGAACGCGCCGTCATCAGGCCACCGACCTCGTAGCGGACACGAGCGAGAATCTTGCCGCCGGATACCAGCGCCCAGCCGCCCTGCTGCTCGTTCAGGGCATTCACGGCCATCGCCATCGCCTCGTCCGATGAGCCGACCGTCCAGATATTATGCTTGTCGTGCCCGAGTGTGGAGGCGAGCGCAGTCTCCGGCGTGCGCGGTCCGGTGCCCAGCCAGAACATCCTGGAGACCTTGGCCTCCCCGGAAAACCGGTCGACAATCGAGAATTTGGTGACATTGCGCGCGGGATCCCGCTGTACGGCGCCATCCTCCACCGGCAATTCCATGGTGATGAAATCGTCGTGCCAGTGAAACGGCCGCAAAAGTGCTGCGTTGACCGTGGTCCGGTTCGTCGGCGCCTCGATACGGAAATCGTCAGCCGTGACCGTCCTGTCTATTTTCACGGTGCGCGTCGCCCATTGCGGCCAATCGATTTCGGGACGCACGCCAAGGAATGTCGCACCCTCGGACACAGGACGCCCGTCCGCCCATACTTTTTCGATCGACAGGCTGGCGACGTCGCTGAGAAGAACGAAATCGGCGAAACGGCCTGGCGCGATCGATCCGACCCACGGCGTCAGCCGCATGTGGCGTGCCGGATTGAGGGTGACGCACTGGATGGCGATCTCCGGCGCAAGGCCGTTTTCGATGGCGAGGCGGACATTGTGGTCGGTCGCGCCGATTTTCAGTGTGTCGGAGGCGCTGCGGTCGTCGGTCACCAGAGCGATCTGCGACCAGTCCGTCAGCCCCTTGTCGATCAGGCCGCGGATCACCTCCGGCAGGGAATGCGGCCTGAGCTCGATGAAAAGACCGTGGAGAAGCTTCTGCCAGATCTCGTCGAGAAACCAGCCTTCGTGATCGGAGGCGAGACCCGCTGCGGCGAAGGCATTGATCGAGGCCATGTCGCGCAGCCCGGCGCCGTGGCCTTCGACCACGCCGCGCTGCTCGAAGGTCGCGCCGATCATGCCCCATAGCCGATCGTAGGAAGGATTGCCGGGATCGGATATGGACGGCCAGTCCATGACCTCGTCGAGCCCGGCGACCATCAGGCTTTCGGAAAGGAAGGCCTTCTGCTCATCGTAACCGAACCAGCCGCCACCCCATTCATAGGCGGTCGGTGGCACGGCGGAGCCAGGCAGGGGAAAGATCTTCATCGGCGATCCGCGCCGGCGCGCTTCCAGCCAGAATTCCAGATTGCGGGCGCCGTTGACGTTGGAAAACTCGTGGCTCGCCTCGCAAGTCCAGGTCACGCCATGTGGCATCACCAGAGCCGCCTCCCATTCGGGCGTCAGGTGGGAGCTTTCGATATGTTTATGCGCCTCGCCGAAGCCCGGCACGGCCGCAAGATCCGGCTCGGATAAGCGCTCGCTCACTTCGCCTGCGTAACTGCCGGCGGGGCCGACGTAGGCGATGCGGCGGCCCTTGATGACGATCTCCTGATCGTCGAGCCATGTCCTGGTGTGGACATCGAGCAACCTGCCCACGCGCAACAGCCTGTCGGCGGGCCGGCGTCCGAGCGCCGTCAGCACCAGATCCTGGCGCGTCAGCACCTCGTCGGACGCGTTGATCAGCAGATCATCTGGAAGAGCAGTGCGCGAAGTGGCCATGAATGAAATGCCCGTGAGAAGCTGGAACCGCCGGACCGTAAAGACCACACCCGGATGTGTAAAGCGCTGATGAACCACACGTTTCGTGAGCGGCGACAAGGCATGGGCAACCGGGAGTTACTGACGGGATCGGTCTGGGAAAATTCCCCGCATAAGAGCCTATTTGCTCAATTATTGAGCTTGCGACCTGACCGATCAAAAAATAGTATCCCTCAAATCCAGGGGGTATGATCCCGATTATCAAATCCGTTTTTCACAGAAGGACATTGCTCATGAAGGCCAGACGTTTTGCCCGAATCCTGTCTCTTGCGCTGCTTGCCGCCGTCGGCAGCACCGTTGCGGCACATGCGCAATCGAAGACTCTGACCATCTCTTGGTGGGGCTATAATGGCGAGAAGATGAATGCGAACATCATCACGCCCTTCAAGAAGATCTGCGGCTGCGAGATCGTGTTCGAGACCGGCAACAATGCCGACCGGCTCAACAAGCTGAAACTGCGCGACGGCAAGGGCGTCGATGTCATCTATCTCACCGACAGCTTCTCGCAGCTCGGCATCGAACAGGGATTGTTTCAGGAGATCGATGCGTCGAAGATCCCCAACCTCGCTGATATCTACGAGCTGGGCAAGGCGCCTCAGGGCAAATACGGACCTGCCTACACGATCGGACGCGTCGGCATTGTCTATGACTCCGCCAAGGTCAACCCACCGATCACCGCCTGGGGCGACCTGTGGCGCGAAGATCTGAAAAGCTCCGTCTCCTTGCCCGGAATCACCACTACGGCCGGCCCGCTGGTCGTGCTGGAAGCCGGCAAGCATGGCGGCGCGGATGCCTATGAAGACGCCGACAAGGCCTTTGCGGAAATCGAGGCACTCAAGCCCAATGTCGTCAAGAACTACAACACCGGGTCGGAGCTGGTGAACCTGATATCAACAGGCGAAGTTCGCGTTGCGCTGGCCCAGGACTTTACCCTGGCATCGATGCAGGCGGCCGTTCCGACGATGACATGGGCCAAGCTCAAGGACGGCGACATCGCGACGCTGAACACCGTGAACATCCCGAAGGGTTCCGAAAATGTCGAACTCGCCCATCAGTTCATCAACTTCATCCTGTCCAAAGAAGTCCAGCAGGCTGAAGCCGAACAAGGCGTCGACGCGCCGATCTCGACAAAGGTCAGCCTGACGCCGGACCAGGCGAAGATCTGGACCTATGGCCCGGATATGGTCGCCAGCCTTACCCGAATCGACTATGCCAAGATGAATGCTGCCAAGGCCGACTGGATCGACCGGTGGAACGAAGTCTTCGGTCAGTAAGCTGCGCGATGTCCGGCCTGGGGCCGGTTTGTTGCCAGTCCTGGGCCAGACCTAGGCCAGACATGGAAGCGCCGCACATCCGTATCCGAGATGCGGCGCGCTCCTGATATCAGGACATGCCGCGAGTTTTAAGATGAAGCATTTTGCCAGGTGGGGATTGACGATGCCGGCGACGATTGCCGTCGTTGTGCTCCTCATCGTTCCCGTCGCCATCACCATCGCGGCAACGTTCGCGGAGCCGAAGGGCGTGTTTGCGCCCTATGTGACATTCTTCAGCAGCGGTTTTCGCCGGGCGGTTCTTTATCGGACGCTGGAGGTCGCCCTGGTCACGACGACGATTTCGCTCACTGTGGGCTTCATCACCGCCTATGTGATCGCGCAAATGCCCGGTCGCGCAAAGAGCATCATGATCATCGCAGCGGTTTTTCCGCTGCTGACGGGTGTCGTCGTCCGATCCTTCGCATGGCTGATCATTCTCGGGAAGAATGGCATCCTGAATGCCATGCTGATCTCGAMCGGCCTTATCGGGGAGCCGCTTTCGATGCTCTATACCGAAGGCTCGGTCATCGTCGCCATGGTCTATCTCTTCGTTCCCCTGATGATCCTGACGCTGGTCGGGGTGCTTGAAGGCATCCCGCGCGATCTGATCGACGCCTCCGCCTCGCTCGGCGCGAGACCACTGATGACATTCTTTCAGGTGATCCTGCCGCTCGCGACACCCGGCCTCATCGTCGGCGCGGTCCTGGTCTTCACCGGCAGCTTCACCTCCTATGCGACACCGCAACTGCTCGGCGGAGAAAAGCAGATGATGATGGGGACCTTCCTCTACCAGCGCGCCATGGTGACCTTCGATTGGGTGGGCGCATCGACGATCGCCGCCATCATGGTGGTGCTGACGCTCGGCGTCGTCCTCATCATGAGCCGCATCGCACGCCGGCTCAATCCGATGGCGGTATGATGGACAGGCGCGTTCACCCGATCCTCGCCGCCTTTGCGGCCTGCGTTTTCTTCTTCCTGCTCGCACCGCTGGTCATCATCGTGGGTGCGGCCTTCAGCGACACGACCTATCTGACCTTCCCGCCGCAGGGCCTGACATTGCGCTGGTTCGTCAATATCTTCGAGATCGAGGCCTTCCGCACGACCGCGCTGACCAGCCTGCAGGTCGCCTTTTTCGGTACGGCGCTGTCCCTGCTGATCGGTGTCCCGGCGGCCTATGCGATCAACCGCTACCGGGTGGAATTGCCGCGCTGGCTTTCCACCATTTTCGTCCTGCCGATCCTGGTGCCGGAGATCGTCTTCGGATTTTCGCTGATGAAATCGGTCACAATTGGCCTCGGGCTTCCGATCTTCATCAGCCTGCTGGTCGGCCATGCGCTGCTGATCCTGCCCTATTC
>NZ_JBFUAY010000118.1:0-16341 GCF_056406015.1 Rhizobium sp. P1_E1
ATGCAGATGGTGCGCGCCGGGCTGAAGGCGATCTATCTCTCCGGCTGGCAGGTGGCGGCCGACGCCAATACGGCATCGGCGATGTATCCCGACCAGTCCCTCTATCCGGCCAATGCCGGTCCGGAACTGGCCAAACGCATCAACCGCACGCTGCAGCGCGCCGATCAGATCGAGACCGCGGAAGCCCAGGGACTTTCCGTCGAGACCTGGTTCGCGCCGATCGTTGCCGATGCGGAAGCAGGCTTCGGCGGACCGCTCAACGCCTTCGAAATCATGAAGGCCTATATCGAGGCGGGTGCCGCGGGCGTTCACTTCGAGGACCAGCTCGCTTCGGAGAAGAAATGCGGCCATCTCGGCGGCAAAGTGCTGATCCCGACGGCCGCCCATATCCGCAATCTCGATGCCGCGCGACTTGCTGCCGACGTCATGGGCGTTGCGACGCTGGTCATCGCCCGCACCGACGCGGAAGCGGCAAAGCTCTTGACGTCAGACATCGACGAGCGCGACCAGCCCTTCGTCGACTATGATGCCGGCCGCACAGTCGAAGGTTTCTATCAGGTGCGAAACGGCATCGAGCCCTGTATCGCACGCGCCGTCGCCTATGCGCCGCATTGCGATCTCATCTGGTGCGAGACCTCGAAGCCGGACCTCGATCAGGCACGGCGCTTTGCCGAAGGCGTGCACAAGGTCCACCCCGGCAAGCTGCTCGCCTATAATTGCTCGCCTTCCTTCAACTGGAAGAAGAACCTCGACGAGGCGACGATTGCGCGGTTCCAGCGCGAACTCGGCGCGATGGGCTACAAGTTCCAGTTCATCACGCTCGCCGGCTTCCACCAGCTGAACTACGGCATGTACGAACTGGCGCGCGGCTACCGGCAGCGGCAGATGTCGGCCTATTCCGAGCTGCAGCAGGCGGAATTCGCCGCCGAGGTCAATGGCTATACCGCGACCAAACATCAGCGCGAGGTCGGCACCGGCTATTTCGACGCCGTGTCGCTCGCCATCACCGGCGGCCGGTCTTCGACCACGGCGATGCACGGCTCGACCGAACATGCGCAGTTCAAACCGGCTGCGGAATAACTCGAAGAGGAGGAGAAGATCATGGCATCCATTACACGCGTCAGGGAACGGGCCGAGGAGCAGGCAAGCAGCATGAGCGAGGATCAGCAGACGACGATCCGCATGCTCGCCAACGACCTGCATCGGCTGAACCAATCGGTCATGAAGGCCGTCGAGGCCGGTGTCTCGGTCGAACTGGTACGCTCGGCCCGTCATCACGGCGGCGACGGCCACTGGGGCGACCTGCTGATCCCCGTCGTCGTCACCAACCGGCATTGACGAAGACCGACCAGCGGCGGGGTCGCTGACGTCGGCCCGCTTCTTCAATCGCCGCGCGACCTATCGGGCGCGCGGCGCTTTACGTCTCCAGTTAATGCAGCCGTGGTCCCAAACCGCTGCACAGTTTTGGGCGACACGCTCTAGCCTCGACTCGGTCGTTTCCCGGCGAAGAGATCGGCATAACTTTTGATGAGCTTGGTCATGCGGTCGGCGACCGTGCGGATCTCCGGGCGATGGCGGTCCTCGGCATTCATGACGATCCATTGCCGGTGGCGCAATTCCGGCAACTCGCCGCCCTGCCGCTGCAATTCAGGATGGAGATCGCCGACGAAACAGGGAAGCACGGTCTTGCCGGCGCCGGCGCGCACCAGATCCGGCAGCGAACGCGGCCGATTAACCGTGGCGACGATCCCTGTTGCGGCATGGGCGTGCGGCCAGCGCAGATAGGCCGATATCGCCTCCTCCTCGGCGACTGCAATCCAGCGCTCGTCGGTCTCGGCGGCGTTGCGTCTGATATAGACGGCATAGGCCACCTCCCCGAGCTGACGTGCGGCGAGATTGGCCTCCTCGGGCTCGAAGGCGCGAATACCGATATCGCTCTCGCGATAGGCAAGGCTTGCCCGCGCCTCGCCGATGGTGAGCGAAATGGTGAAGGCATCGCCCGGCATGCGGATTGCGGCGAAATTCTCGGTCAGCAACCAAGCGAGCCAGGTGCCGGCGGTGACCCTGACGGTCGTGCCGCCCTCGCCGGATTGCCGCCACGCCGCCACCTTGCGGGCGGCGGCCTCCATCTCCTGAAGGTGATCGAGCAGCGCCTGGCCATCCTGGGTCAGACGGTATCCCGTCTGGCTGCGCGAAAACAATGCGCGGCCGATCTCCTGCTCGAGATCGAGCATGCGCCGGCCGACGGTCGCAGGACTGAGCCCGCTTACGGTGCTTGCCCCCGTCAGCCCGCCGAGCCGGGCCACCTGCAGGAAAAGCTGATAGGAATCCCAACTTGCGTTTTTCATCGCTGAAAAACATAGCGGGATTATCCCCGTTTATAAAGACAAATTCGACGCCTAGATCAGGTGATGTCTGACACAGGAAAGGACATCGTCATGATCGACATGATCACCATCGCAGGTACCATCGGCTATCGGCACTCTCCCAAGCGATGCGGTTGCAAGGCGGAGGAGGATAGATTCTATGCCGAGTTCGGAAACAGCAGCCTCATTGGCTTCGCCGGCTGGCTGACGTCGCTCGATCTCAACCTGGGAAGGCGCCGCAAGGCCGCGGCGCAATCCCGTGGCAGCTGCGGCTGCGCGGTTCAGGCGACTTTTCTTGCCGCGAGATGAGCCGGTGCGGTTTCTGCGACGATGCGGAACCGCTCGATCAGCGCCATCAGCGTATCGGCCTCGCCGGCGAGCAGGCGGCTTGCCTGCGTCGTCTCGGCAACCATCGACGCGTTCTTCTGGGTCATCTGGTCCATGGCGTTGACCGAACCGTTGACTTCCTGCAGTGCGGCCGACTGATCGCGGCTGGCGGTGGCGATGGTCTCGACATGGCCGCTGATTGCGATGATCTCCTGGCTGATCGAGGCAAGGACGCTGCCGGTCTTCTGGACCAGTTCGGAACCTGCCGTCACTTCCCGGCTCGATGTCTCGATCAGCGACTTGATCTCGCGCGCCGCATCGGCAGAACGCTGGGCGAGTTCGCGGACTTCCTGGGCGACGACGGCAAAACCCTTGCCCGCCTCGCCGGCGCGTGCCGCCTCGATGCCGGCGTTCAGCGCCAGAAGATTGGTCTGGAAGGCGATGTCGTCGATCACCTCGATGATCTGCTCGATGCGCTGCGAGGCCTGCTCGATGCGCTCCATGGCGGAGACGGCGTCGCCGACGACCGCGCCGGAATTGTCGGCGGTCTTCTTGGTCGCGGCTACGACATTGTTGGCTTCCCGGGCACGCTCGGCGGAGGAACGAACCGTCACGGTGATCTCCTCCACCGCGGCCGCAGTCTCCTCAAGGCTCGCCGCCTGCGCCTCGGTGCGCTTCGAAAGTTCGCCGGCAGAGGCGGAGACGGCGCCGCTGTTGCGCTGGATGCTCGAGGCGCTGTCGCGGATGCCGGACAGCGTATCCTGGAGTCGCAAAAGCGAAGCGTTGAAATCGACGCGCAACTGCTCCAACCGGCCGACGAAAGGCGTGCCGATCGTCTGCGAGACGTCGCCCTGCGACAGGCGCCCGAGGCCGGCGGCAAGCTGATTGACGGCAAAGTCGATCTGGCCGTCGAGCGAGCGCTTGTCGGCATCGTTCCTGGCGCGTTCGGCATCGCTCAAGGCGCGCTGTTCGGCAGCCTGGGTTTCCAGATCGCGCCTTGCGCGGGCGCTGTCGCGGAAAAGCGCCAGAGCCCGGCCGATATCGCCGAACTCGTTCTTCTTTTCGATACAGGGGATCGCTCCTTCGAGATCGCCCGAGGAAATCGAGTGCACGCTCGTCGTCAGCGCCTGCAAAGGCTTCACCGACAGGCGGATCGCATAGAAGGCGAGAACGCCGACGATCAGCATGACGATGGCGCCGACGCCGAGAACCAGCATCTGCAGCTCATACATGCGCTGATAATAGAGCTCCATCGGAATGCCGATGAAGAGAATGCCGACATTGGCGCTCGAGGCGTTTTTGATCGGGAAATAACCGGTCATGAACTTGCGGCCGAAAAGCTCCGCCGGACCATAATAGGCTTCACCCCTGGCGAGGACCGGCTGGGCCGGGTGCTCGGCGACCAGCTTGGTGCCGACGGCGCGGTCGCCGTTTTCCTTCTTGACGTTTGTGGATATGCGGACGTAGTCGCCGCCCTGCTTTTGGAAGATGGTTGCGACACCGGCGATCGACTGCGCGGTGCGGTCGACCAGCGAATGATCGGCAAGGGCCGGAATGGCGTCTTCGGTGACGGCGGAGAGCTGATTGTCCTTCAGCTCGATCTTTGCAGCCTGATCAGCTGCGCCGTAGAGGACAGCCATCGCACGGGCGGCGTCCTTCGCGTCGGAGACGGCCCCGTCCATGACCTGATGGCTCAGATTGTAATAGGTCACGCCGACGATGGCGGCCGTGCTGATGGCCAGCAGAAACAGCGTGATCGCAACGATCTGGCGTACGATCGACGTAGAGAAAAGGCGCAGCATCGAGACCCCCGGGAGATAAACCAAGGTTAAATTAGACTAAAAGCGTTAAGGAAGATTCTCCGCAAATCATGGCTGTCGGAGATATTCATCGTCTCGTTTCCGAGCATTTTCCGACTATCCCGGCGTGATAAGCTGCCGGGCATTCGACCTATTCTTCCATCGTTCAAATCTTCTCAATCGAGGCGCTGTTTTGCAGAATAAATAGAAATGGCCCCGGAAAGTCCGGGGCCGTTCGCATGAAGACGGATCGATCGATGATCAGGCGGCGCGGTAGACTGGTGCTGCGGCCGCCTCGCCGTCGATCTTGAACTGCTGGATGAGCCGGCGCAGCGAATCGGCCTCGTCGGCCAGCTCGCGGCTGGCGGCGGTTGTTTCCTCCACCATGGCGGCGTTTTGCTGCGTCATCTGATCCATCTGGTTGACGGTCGCGTTGACGCTCTGCAGCGCGTTGGACTGGTCGTGGCTGGCGCGAGCGATCATCTCGACATGCTGGCTGATCGTGACGATCTGGGCGCTGATCTTGGCGAGCACCGTGCCGGTCTCCTGCACGAATTGCGAGCCGGAATTGACCTCGTTGGTCGACTTGTTGATCAGCCCCTTGATCTCCTGTGCCGCAGCGGCGGAGCGCTGGGCCAGTTCGCGGACCTCCATCGCGACCACCGCGAAGCCCTTGCCGGCTTCACCGGCGCGCGCCGCCTCGATGCCGGCGTTGAGCGCCAGGAGGTTGGTCTGGAAGGCGATCTCGTCGATGACGCCGATGATCTGCTCGATCTGGCGCGAGGCATCCTCGATGCGGCCCATTGCGTCGATCGCATTGCTGACGACGACGGCAGAATCGTCGGCGCTGCGCTTGGCCTGGCGGACGATCTGGTCGGCATCCTTGGCGCGCTCGGCCGACGAACGGACCGTGACGGTGATTTCATCGACGGCAGCCGCGGTCTCTTCGAGCGAGGCAGCCTGCTGTTCGGTGCGCTTGGAGAGGTCCTCGGCCGACTGGGCCATCTGGTTGCCGTTGCCCTGGATCAGCTCGACATTGTCGCGGATCTGGCTCATCGTCGCCTGCAGGCGCATCATCGAACCGTTGAAATCCTGGCGCAGCTGTTCGAGACGGCCAATGAAGGGCGTTTCGATCGTCGTCGAGATATCGCCCTGCGACATGCGTTCGAGGCCGGCGGCGAGCGCATTGACCGCAAATTCGATCTGACGATCCATCTCGCGCTTTTCGGCGTCATTGCGCTGGCGCTCATGTTCGGCGGCGGCGCGTTCCTCGTCGCTCTGCTCCTCGATGCGGATTTTCGAGATGGCATTTTCCTTGAAGATGCCGAGCGCGCGGGCCATGTCGCCGATTTCGTCGTGGCGCTGCTCGCCGGAGATGCTGGTATCCAGCGCGCCTTCGGCGATGCGCCGCATAGCGGCGGTGATATGGCTGATCGGGCGCTGCAGCGTCAGCACCAGGGCAATGCCGCCGAGGATCGACAGCAGGATGCCGAGACCGGTGGTCATGACGGAGATGCTGTTTGCCTGGGTGCGCTCGGTGCCGGCCGTCTGCTTCTGCAGCTCGGCGAAATCGGTCAGCTTTTTCCAGATCTGGTCGAGTTCCTGGCGGGCCGCGGCATAGGCTGTGACGCGCTCGCCGATCGTGTCGACGATCTTCGAGCCGCCGCCGGAAATGATGTCGAGCGCCGGCTGGATCGCGCCTGATATGCCTTCGGCAAAACCCATGCCCTTGGCGCTGGTGATCAGCACCTGCATGTCCTTACCGAGCGTGCCGGCCTGCTGCTGCAGGCGCACGAGATTTTCCTTGCTGGAATCGGCGAGAAAGTCGGAAAGAACGATCTGCAGCGAATAGACGGAATTTTCGAGACGCCTCGTATCCTGCAAGACCGAGTTGGCCTGGGCAATCCGGCCGTCGAGCGCGGCGAATTCCTGGGTCGCGTCACGCATTTTCTGCGTGGCGGTCAGCTGCGTATAGGTCGAGGTCTGGCGGAAGCGCGAAACGAGACGGCCGAGTTCGGTGGCGGTCTCGTCGGTCGGATTGGGCGTCTGGACGATCGTCTTGATGCCGTCGATGGTCGCAGCCAGCGCGTCGATGACATTCTTCTGATTGCTCGGAACCGAGATGGCGATCAGACGCTGCGATTTGATGATCTCCGGCATCTGTTCGTTGATGAAGGCGATCTTGTCCTGCGGTGTCTGCGGCTTGCTGAAGCCGCTGGCGACGGTGCCAAGAAAATCGCCGCCCTTCAGCAGGCGGTCGGCCGTGCGAAGGGTGCTGGTGGCGGCGCTCTCGTCGCTCTGGACGGTGCTCTGCAATTCCTCGGCCTGGTAGGACACGGTGAAGCGGGTGCTGATCACGCTCTTCTGCGCTGCGTCGATCTGCTCATGCAATGCCCGCTCCTGCTCGTGCAGCGCCCAGAGCCTGTCGACGACGCCCGAAATGTCCTTGGTGCGGCGCGATGCCTCCGCAAGGCTGTCGCGACCGGCGGCCTCTTCACCGACCTGGTTCAGCGTCTGGTCGAGCACGCCTTGCTGGGTCTTCAGATCCGCAAGCAGCTTGTCGCGCGCCTCAGGGCTGGTGACGCGCAGGAAATCATCCATCGAACCATAGAGATCCTTGAAGCCGCTGAGCGACTGCAGCACGCTGTTGGATATTTCCATGCGGCCCTGCAGAAGTCCCGAAGCGTAGAGGCCCGTCAGGCCCACCGCCGAAATGGTGACGACGAAAGGCAGAACGAAGATCAGGACTTTCGTCTTGATCCTGAAGCGGGAAAGAATCTTGTCAATCAACATGGCGTTCCGGGCCTTTCATACACCACTCCTCCCGCAGGCAGCCGCATGGCGCCAGCCGGGTGCACATCGAGCTATTCTTAGTTAC
This sequence comes from Rhizobium sp. P1_E1, assembly GCF_056406015.1. Lineage (NCBI taxonomy): Bacteria > Pseudomonadati > Pseudomonadota > Alphaproteobacteria > Hyphomicrobiales > Rhizobiaceae > Rhizobium > Rhizobium sp. P1_E1. Next base: position 7,371 of record NZ_JBFUAY010000118.1, read on the forward strand.
ATTGGGGAACCCGGAGGCCAGGCGGCAGTCATTGCCAGTTCATGTCCAAACAACTTGGAGATGCCCAAATATTCGCGAGCAATTGTGTCAGATTAGATATTAATTTTCGGATAAGCGGTTATGGCGGGTTAAGCCAAGGCAGTGAAATAGTTGCAAATTATGGGCCGCGACGCCGCGGTGCGACAATAGCCATGTCGCAACGTTCGCTCCAGGTCTGCGGACAAGATCAGATGACGTGCGAGAGCAGCAGCGCGATGCTGGCGGCGGTGGCGCCGGCTGCAAGCATCAGATAACGCAGGGCGACCATTCGAGCGTTCGGCTTTGCCTCGGCAACTGCGATGGCGCGGGCGCGTCGTGTGTTTCTGGTCATGGTCGAAACCTCACTTCTCTCTGACACAACAACAATCCAACAAATCGGCTTGCCGGTAAAGCTTAATTTAGGGACGACCTTGCAAACCGCCAATTGAGACAGGATGGCGCACCTCTATTAAGAAGTCTTGAATCGGTATTTCCGATTTCCAAGGCATGTTGCCCAAAAGTGAGCAGCGGTTCTGGGACCACGACATGCATCAAAACAAAGAGCTTTAGACGCATTCGCCCGCGGCAAATCCGGAAGCCCAGGCCCACTGGAAATTATAGCCGCCAAGCCAGCCGGTGACGTCGACGCATTCACCGATGAAATAAAGGCCGGGCACGGCTTTTGCTTCCATGCTGCGGGAATCGAGCGCTGCCGTGTCGATACCGCCGAGCGTCACTTCGGCGGTGCGATAACCTTCCGAGCCGGACGGTTTGACCGCCCAATTCTGGGCGCCAGCGGCAAGACGCAGCAGCGCCTTGTCAGGCAGGTCGGCCATGTTGCCGGAGATTTTCTCGCGCTCCACGAGAAACTGTGCCAGCCGCTTCGGCAAGAAGTCGCCAAGGGCTGTCTGCGGCGACTGGCGGCCGTTGAGCTGCTTTGCCGTCTTCAAATGCGCCGCAATATCGATATCCGGTTCGATGGCGACCACGATCTCGTCGCCCTCGCGCCAATAGGAAGAAATCTGCAGGATGGCCGGGCCGCTCAGCCCGCGATGGGTGAACAGCAGCGCTTCACGGAAGGCGGTCCTGCCGTGGCGAATTTCGGCCGGGGCGGCGATGCCGGCGAGCGGGGCGATGCTCTCGAGCAGGCCAGGATCGAGCGTGAGCGGCACGAGGCCGGGCCTGGTTTCGAGCACGGGCAAGCCGAACTGCTCGGCGAGGCGATAGGCAAAGCCGGTGGCACCCATCTTCGGGATCGACTTGCCGCCGGCGGCGACGATCAGCGATGATGCTTCATAGTGGCCTTCGCTGGTCGATACCCGGAAGCCGACCTCGGTCTTTTCGACGCCTGATATCTCGGTGCCTAGATCTAGCACCGCACCGGCCATGCGCATCTCAGACAGCAACATGCGGATGATGTCTTTGGCGCTATCGTCGCAGAAAAGCTGGCCCAGCGTCTTTTCGTGCCAGGCAATGCCATGCCGGTCGACCATGGCGATGAAGTCGGCAGGTGTGAAACGGGCGAGCGCCGATTTGCAGAAATGCGGGTTGGTGGAGAGGAAATTCTTCGGTCCGGCATGGATATTGGTAAAATTGCAGCGGCCGCCGCCCGATATGCGGATCTTCTCGCCAGGCGCCCTGGCATGGTCGAGGACCACGACCAAGCGACCGCGTTTTCCCGCGCCAATGGCCGCCATCATGCCCGCCGCCCCGGCGCCGATGACGATGACGTCGCTTTTGCGCTGCAAATCCGTTTCCCCGATCAAAATCACGTCTTCTTTTTCCATCAAAGGGCGAAAGTCAACGTTTGCCACCCCTCGCCAATTGGCAAAGTCTGGTTATGATGGCGCCACGATCAACACAAACCGGTGTGTCATGTCCCCAAAAAAGACGACGCTGAAACCTGCCAGAAACGTACCCGCCTCGAAGAAAGCTCCCCCGGAACCCGGATCCCTGCGTGGCGTTGCGAACTGGAAGGAAGCAGCGCGGTGGCTGAGGGACAGGGGCATCGAAGACATCGAATGCATCACGCCGGACCTTGCCGGCGTTGCGCGCGGCAAGATGATGCCGAGCTCGAAATTCACCTCAAACACGTCGCTGGCACTGCCTTCAGCGATCTACCGGCATACGATATCGGGCGAATATCCCGACGAGACGGAGAGCTTCCGCTACGAGCCGCGCGACAGCGACTTGAAGCTGATGCCCGACCTTTCGACGCTTTCGGTCGTGCCCTGGGAGACCGACCCGACGGCGCAGGTGATCTGCGACATCGTCGATTCGGACGGCGGCGAAGTGCCCTATACGCCGCGCAACGTGCTGAAGCGCATCATGAGTCTTTATCACGAGCGCGGCTGGAAACCGATCGTGGCGCCCGAGATCGAATTCTATCTCGTCGCCAAGAACGACGATCCCGACTATCCGCTGCACCCGCCCAAAGGCCGGTCCGGCCGCTCGATCCTCGGCGGTCAGGGCTATTCGATCGCCGGCATCAATGAGTTCGACGAGCTGATCGACGACGTCTATCATTTCTCGGAGAAGCAGGGGCTGGAGATCGATACGCTGATCCACGAAGAGGGACCGGCGCAGCTCGAGATCAACCTGCGCCACGGCAATCCGATCGAACTTGCCGACCAGGTGTTCCTGTTCAAGCGGACGATCCGCGAGGCAGCGCTGAAGCACGACATCTACGCGACTTTCATGGCCAAGCCGATGCAGGGTCAGCCGGGTTCGGCGATGCATATCCATCAGTCGGTGGTCAATATCGAGACGGGCACGAACATCTTCTCCAATCCCGACGGATCGGCTTCGAAGGAATTCTTCCATTTCATCGGCGGCATGCAGAAATTCGTGCCAAGCGCGATGGCGATGCTTGCGCCCTATGTGAATTCCTACCGGCGCCTGCAGCCGGATATGTCCTGCCCCGTCAACAATGCCTGGGGCTACGACAACCGGACGACGGCCTTCCGCGTTCCGGTTTCCGATCCACAGGCGCGGCGCGTTGAAAACCGGCTGCCGAGCTCGGACGCCAACCCCTACCTCGCACTCGCCGCCTCGCTCGCCTCCGGCCTGCTCGGCATCATGAAGGAGATCGAGCCGACGGCGCCGACCGAGGATTCGGCCAATGAGGGCTCGATCGATCTGCCGCGCGGCCTGCTGGAAGCCGTGGCGCTGCTCGAGGACGAACCCGCTTTCGAGGAGATGTTCGGCAAGCAGTTCATCGGCCTTTATGCCGGCGTCAAGCGCGGCGAGTTCGAAACCTTCATGCAGGTGATCAGCCCCTGGGAGCGGGAATTCCTTCTGCTCAACGTGTGAGGGACTATCATGGCATTGCAGGAGACATGGCAGAGCCCGATCGCGCCCGGGCTGTCCTGGTATCAGGCAACCGTCGGGGAGCGGCCGACCTATGCCGCTCTCGACGGCTCGAGAACATGTGACGTCGCCATCGTCGGCGGCGGCTATACCGGACTGCAGGCCGCCTATAATCTTGCCAAATCAGGCGTTTCGGTGGTGCTGATCGAGGCCTGCCGCTTCGGCGACGGGGCGTCCGGGCGCAATGGCGGCCAACTCGGCACCGGCCAGCGATGGTGGCCGGAAGAACTCGAGGAGAAGATCGGCTAYGAACGCTCGAAGGCGCTGTTCGATCTTGCCGAGGCGGCTAAACGCCATCTCATCGATTTCGCCCGCGAGCATCAGATCGAGATCGACTATGTGCCCGGCCAGCTCAACGTCGCACATAAGGCGAGCTACAAACGCGCCTATTACGAAAATGCCGAGATCGCCGCCTTCCGCTACGACTATCCGCATCTGCGCTTCATGGACGAGAAGGAAACGCAGGAAAGGCTCGGCTCGAAGCGTTTCCATTGCGGCGTGCGCGATGTCGGCACCGGCCACATCCATCCGCTGAAGCTGCTGGTCGGGCTGGCGCAGGTCGCTGCCAATGCCGGTGCTGAAATCTTCGAGATGACCAAGGCAACGGCGATCCGCCAGGGCGGCGGCAAGGTGACGATCGAAACCGAAAGGGGAACGATCACCACTGAGCGCGCGCTAATCGCCTGCGACGGCTATATCGATGGCCTCGAACCAGTGACGGCAAGCCATGTCATGCCAATCCGCTCCTTCATCGGCGCCACGGCGCCGCTCGACGGGCATCCCGGTGTGCTGCCGGGGGGCGAGGCTGTGGCCGATTCGCGCTTCGTCGTGCGCTACTTCCGCAAATTCGGGGACGGCCGCCTGCTGTTCGGCGGACGCGAGGCCTATACGTCGGACAACCCGCGGGACATTTCTGAGCACATCCGCCGGCAGATCGCCGAGATCTATCCTGACCTGAAGAACATTGACATCACCCATGCCTGGGGCGGCAGCGTCGGCATCACCATGCCGCGTCAGCCCTTCGTGCGCGAGGTCATGCCCGGGGTCATCTCGATCGGCGGTTATTCCGGCCATGGCGTCATGCTGTCAAACTACTGTGGCAAGCTCTATGCGGAAACGGTGCTTGGAAAATCCGGCGATCTCGATCTCTTCACATCGCTCGATATTCCCGCCTTTCCCGGCGGGGCCCGCATGCGCGCACCGTTGCTTTTCCTCGCCTTGTCGTGGTTTGCACTTCGCGACAAGTTTTAGTCCGATTGCGGATTTCCTCTTCCGGAAATTCGCTCTAAAACCGGTTCCTGAGAGATTCATTGCACTGCACACTGGCTTTTTTAAATCGATTAGATTAAAAGGGCCGCCAACCAGCCTTGATTGAGAGACAAGCTCATGAGCAGCCAAATCATTCCCGTTGAGCCCTTTGATTATGTCGTCTTCGGCGGCAGCGGCGACCTTGCAGAACGCAAGCTTCTGCCCGCGCTGTATCATCGCCAGATCGAAGGCCAGTTTTCGGAACCGACCCGCGTGATCGGCGCCTCGCGCAGCCCGTTGACGCACGAGGAATACCGCAAATTCGCCAAGGACGYGCTGAACGAGCACCTGAAGAAGGGTGAATACGACGAGGCGGAGGTGGAGAAATTCTGTGCCCGCCTCTACTACGTCTCGGTCGACGCCCGCACGGATGCCGGCTGGGATCAGCTGAAGAAGCTGCTCGACGAAGGCAAGGATCGCGTGCGCGCCTTCTATCTGGCCGTCGCTCCGGGCATCTTCGGCGACATCTCGCAGAAGATCCATGACCACAAGCTGATCACCAAATCGACCCGCATCGTCGTCGAGAAGCCGATCGGCCGCGACCTCGCCTCGGCGCTGCAGCTCAACGACACGATCGGCCGTGCCTTCAAGGAAGAACAGATCTTCCGCATCGACCATTATCTCGGCAAGGAGACGGTGCAGAACCTGATGGCGCTGCGCTTTGCCAACGCGCTCTATGAGCCATTGTGGAACGCCAACTACATCGACCACGTGCAAATCACCGTGGCTGAATCGGTCGGCCTCGAAGGCCGCGCCGGCTATTACGATACGGCTGGCGCGCTGCGCGACATGGTGCAGAACCACATCCTGCAGCTGCTCTGCCTGACAGCGATGGAAGTACCCTCGTCGATGGATTCGGAAGCCGTTCGCGACGAGAAGCTGAAAGTGCTGCGCGCGCTGAAGCCGCTCAATGCCTCGAACGTCGAGCAGGCGACGGTCCGCGGCCAGTATCGCGCCGGCGCATCGGGCAGCGGCCCGGTCAAGGGCTACCTCGAAGAGCTCGAAGGCGGCGTGTCGAATACCGAGACCTTCGTTGCCATCAAGGCCGAGATCAACAACTGGCGCTGGGCGGGCGTTCCTTTCTACATCCGCACCGGCAAGCGCCTGACCGGGCGCATGTCCGAGATCGTCATCACCTTCAAGCCGATCCCGCATGCGATCTTCGATCAGGCGGCCGGGCGCATCGTTGCCAACCAGCTGATCATCCGCCTGCAGCCGGATGAGGGCGTCAAGCAGTCGCTGATGATCAAGGATCCGGGCCCGGGCGGCATGCGCCTGCGCAACGTGTCGCTCGACATGAGCTTCGCCCAGGCCTTCAACGTCCGCAATCCCGACGCCTACGAGCGCCTGCTGATGGACGTGATCCGCTCCAACCAGACCTTGTTCATGCGCCGCGACGAAGTCGAAGCCGCATGGAAATGGGTGGATCCGATTCTCAAGGGTTGGGAAACGACCGGCCAGCAGGTGCAGGGCTATACGGCCGGCACCTGGGGCCCCAGCCAGGCCATCGCGCTGATCGAGCGCGACGGCCGCACCTGGCATGACGAGATCTAGGACGAAACCGATGGCATCGACCCTGCATTCCTTCGCCAGCGCCGCAGATCTCGCCGGCAACCTCGCCGACAAGGTCGCGGATACGCTTTCGGCGGCGATCGCCGCTCGTGGAACGGCGTCCATCGCCGTTTCCGGCGGCTCCACGCCGAAGGCCTTCTTCCAGGTGCTTTCGACGCGCGACATCGCCTGGGACAAGGTGACAATCACCCTTGTCGACGAACGCTTCGTGCCGGCCGACAATGCGCGCTCGAACCATTTGCTGGTCGACGCCAATCTGCTGCAGAACAAGGCAAAGGCGGCACACTTCCTGCCGCTCTATCAGGACGTGGCTTCCGTGGAGGAGGCAGCCTTGCTCGCGACCGAGAAGACCAAGGCGATCAGTTCCCCCTTCGACACCGTCATCCTCGGCATGGGCGGCGACGGCCACACGGCCTCGTTCTTTCCCGGCGGCAGCAATCTTGCCAAAGCGCTCGATGCATCGACGCCGCGCGGCATCATCACCATGGAAGCGGAAGGAGCCGGCGAGCCGCGCCTGACCTTCACCTTCTCCAGTCTTGAGGATGCCGCACTCCTGGTTCTCCATATTGAGGGCGAAGGCAAAAAAGACGTTCTCGCCAAGGCGGAAGGCAGCGGTGACGAGGCAGAAATGCCGATCCGCGCCGTTCTGCGCCGGGCCACTTCCCCGGTCGAGATCTACTGGGCTCCCTGATCAGCCGTCATCCGGATTGAGATTCAGGCCAGAGCCGCCGAAACAGATAGAGACAACGAACAAGGCAGGGATTTTCCATGTCCGCTCACGCACGCATTTCTGCGATCACCGATCGCATCGTCGAACGCTCGAAGCCAAGCCGCGAGCGCTACCTGGAACGCCTGCGCGCCGCCGCTTCCAAGGGTGTCGCGCGCTCGGTGCTCGGATGCGCCAATCTTGCCCATGGCTTCGCGGTCTGTTCCCCCGCCGACAAGGATGCGCTCGCCGGCGACCGCATCCCCAATCTCGGCATCATCACCGCCTATAACGACATGCTCTCGGCCCACCAGCCATTCGAGACCTATCCGGCAATCATCCGCGAGGCGGCAGCCGAAGCAGGCGGCGTGGCGCAGGTGGCCGGCGGCGTGCCGGCGATGTGCGACGGCGTCACCCAGGGACAGCCGGGCATGGAGCTCTCGCTCTTCTCGCGCGATCTGATCGCCATGTCGGCGGGCGTCGGCCTGTCGCATAATATGTTCGATGCCGCCCTCTTCCTCGGCGTCTGCGACAAGATCGTGCCCGGCCTCGTGATCGCTGCCCTGTCCTTCGGGCACCTGCCGTCGATCTTCGTCCCGGCCGGTCCGATGACCACAGGCCTGCCGAACGATGAGAAGTCGCGCGTGCGCCAGCTCTTCGCCGAGGGCAAGGTCGGACGCGCCGAACTGCTGGAGGCGGAATCGAAATCCTATCACGGCCCCGGCACCTGCACCTTCTACGGCACCGCCAATTCCAACCAGATGCTGATGGAGATCATGGGCTTCCACATGCCCGGCTCGTCCTTCATCAATCCCGGCACGCCGTTGCGCGAAGCGCTGACACGCGAAGCCGCCAAGCGGGCGCTGGCGATCACCGCACTCGGCAACGAATTCACGCCGGCGGGCGAAATGATCGACGAGCGCTCGGTCGTCAACGGCGTCGTCGGCCTGCATGCGACCGGCGGTTCGACCAATCATACGCTGCACCTCGTCGCCATGGCGCGGGCAGCCGGCATCCAGCTCACCTGGCAGGACATTGCCGAGCTTTCGGAAATCGTCCCGCTGCTTGCCCGCGTCTACCCGAACGGCCTTGCCGATGTGAACCATTTCCAGGCGGCCGGCGGCATGGGTTTCCTCATCAAGGAACTCTTGAAGCACGGACTGGTGCATGACGACGTGCGCACGGTCTTCGGCCAGGGTCTCCAAGCCTATACGGTCGATGCCCGTCTCGGCGAAAATGGTGCCGTCCTGCGCGAGCCGTCGCCTGACAAAAGCGTCGATCCCAAAGTGCTCTCCAGCATCGAAACGCCGTTCCAGGCGAATGGCGGGCTGAAGATGCTGCGCGGCAATCTCGGCAAGGCAGTCATCAAGATATCCGCCGTCAAGCCGGAGCGCCACATCATCGAGGCGCCGGCAATCATCTTCCACAGCCAGCAGGAGCTGCAGGACGCCTTCAAGGAAGGCAAGCTCAACCGCGATTTCATCGCCGTCGTGCGCTTCCAGGGCCCGAAGGCGAACGGCATGCCGGAACTGCACAAGCTGACGCCGCCGCTCGGCGTGTTGCAGGATCGCGGCTTCCGCGTGGCGCTCCTCACCGACGGGCGCATGTCCGGCGCATCCGGCAAGGTGCCGGCAGCGATCCACGTCACGCCGGAAGCGGTCGACGGCGGTCCGATCGCCCGCATCCGCGAAGGCGACATCATTCGGCTGGACGCGATCAAGGGCACGCTCGAGCTGCTCGTCGATGCGGCTGATTTGGCCGAGCGGGAGCCGGTGACCGTCGATCTCTCCGACAATGAATTCGGCATGGGCCGCGAACTCTTCGCGCCGTTCCGCCGCGCCGTCGGACCTTCGGACCAGGGTGCAAGCGTGCTCTTCCACCACTGAGTGGGTGGCTTCTGGCAAACAAAAACCCGCGGGGAGCATGAAGCACCCGCGGGTTTTTGATTTCAATCCGGCTTACTGAAGTAGTGAGCCATTCACACGTCCTGGTGGACGC
>NZ_JBFUAY010000119.1:0-16059 GCF_056406015.1 Rhizobium sp. P1_E1
CGTCAGGCCCGGCGGTATCACTGGCTGTCCGAAGGGCTGGAGAGCTTCGTCGACTCGCCGCATGCGGCAATCGAGGGACGGAGCCAGGGCGAGATCGTCAATCTTGCCGACAGGCGCGCCGAACGCTCGCGGCGCGGTCAGCTCGATCTGCTGGCGACCCTCGGTCCCGACCGAATCATCCGTGAAGCCGCCGCACTGCTGCGTGCCGAAGCGCCGGCGCCCGAACCCGCCGAACAGCCGATGCTGCCGCACCTGATCATGCCTGCCCATCACGATGTCCGCGAGAGTGACGTCAACATGCGGCGCCTGCACGGAAATCTGGCCGCCGCCGCCGACCGCGGGCCAGCGGATTTCCAAGAGTTGCTGCTCGTTCCCGGCGTCGGTGCCCGCACGGTGAACGCTCTGGCGATGGTGGCGGAAGTCGTGCACGGTGCGCCCTGCCGATTTTCCGATCCGGCGCGCTTCTCGATCGCCCATGGCGGCAAGGATCGCCATCCTTTTCCGGTCCCGCTCAAAGTTTATGACGAGACGATCGCCGTGATGAAATCGGCGGTGCAGAAGGGCAGGCTGGGACGCGAGGAGGAGTTGCAGGCGCTCAAGCGCCTGGACGACCAATCCAGGCAGCTGGAACGCTATGTGACGGGTCCCGACCTCAAGGAAATCATCGCCTGCGAATTTCGCCAATCCGCAGATTTCGGCGGCCGGAGCGTCTTCGGCTGGGAGGAGCCGTCCGCGGAGTAGGGCACCCTTTATGCCATTACCTTAACTCGCTGAGCGAGCCAGGGCGACCTCGCCGTTTTCCTCACCATCCCAGTACCGGATGGAGGACGCTGAAACCTTGATGAGAACGATCCCAGGAGTGTCCACTCCGTCAGGAAACCACCGCTCGAGATCGGGGATCCAATGTTCTTCGAGTGCCGCCTTATCCCGTACCAGCGAAGCGACGCCCTCGACAGCAATGAAAATCCCCGGCTTGCCGAGGAGGCTGGGAGGCGCCGTGAACGTCAGCGAGACGGTGCCGACGCCTTCGATCTCCGTGATTTTTCTGCTGTCTTCATAGGAAAAGAACCAGGAATCCCCATCATATTCGACGTCGCCGTTGTTGCTCATCGGTCGGGCCGAGATGCGGCCCGACCCGGCGTTCGTCGACAGCATGCAGAAATCGATCTTCTTCAGTTGCGAGGATAGGTCTTCGAGGGTCATGGATGCCATTGAAATCTCCCATGTTTGAATGCTCGGGAGTAGCGTGCAAGCGTCCAGATTGTTCCGTGGAAAGTCCACGGAAGCTACAGATACGCAGCGCTATAGCTTCAATGGCCGTCGGGCGGGACGGCCTCAGTCGGAACCGTCTCTTTCAGATTCTTCCGGTGGAAGATGAACAGCCCTGCAACGACGATGATCGCGGCACCGATGATGATCTGCATATCGGGAACATCGTTGAAGAAGAGGTAGCCGAGGACGATTGCCCAGAGCAGCAGCGTATATTGAAGCGGCGCGAGCAGCGATGCCGGTGCGAGCTTCAGCGAGCGCGTGATGAGCAGATGCGCGCAGGAGGCGACGATCCCGAGCAGCAGCATGCCGGACCAATCGACGAGCGTTGCCGGCTGCCAGTGGCCAATGCTCAAGACGATACCGATCGCGAGGGCCGCAATCGTCTGCCATGTCACCAGAGTGGTATCGCTGGTCGAGCGCAGATAGCGGCTCATCACCAGAGACAGCGCAAAGGCAAAGCTGCCTACAAGACCGAAGAGCGATGGAAGCGACAGCATCGCCGTGGATGGACGCAGCGCGATGACGACGCCTGCAAAGCCGATCAGAACAGCCAGCCAACGGCGCCAACCGATCTTTTCTCCGAGAAAGAAATGCGAGAGCGCCGCGATATAGATCGGTCCCGCCATATAGAAGGTCATCACATCTGCGAGCGGCAGATAGGCGACGGCAGCATAAAACAGCGCGACATCGCAAGTCGCCATCAAAACACGTATGAACTGGAGGCCTTTCTGCTCGACGCGAAACAGGGCCATCGGCCCTTGCCGGAGGATCATTGGTCCGAGCACGATGAAAGCGCCGACCGAGCGGATCACCAGCACCTGGCCGACGGCAAAGCTCGCGACCAGCCATTTGCCCATTGCATCGTTCAGTGCAAAGAGCAGATCGCCGAGCAGCATCAGCACGACGCCTGTTATGATCAGGTTTCCGGCGTTGGCGACACCCGTCTGGGTCTTCATCTGTGGCATCCTCGCAAAAACGGCCGCGCATGCGCGGCCGAATGCGGCTTCTGCCTTAACACTGCCGATGTCAATGGTCAGTTTGAAGCGATTGCACTCGAATTGGGCAGCGAGATGTCTCTTTAGGCACTTGTGCCCACTTGTCGGCAGGTTCTGGATGCAGGCCTGCCGACAACCTGGCCGTCAATCAGCCTTTTTTCGATACAGCAACGTCATGAGTGCGAGCATGCATCCCAAGGCTGCTACCGATGCGAAGATGTAGAAGTTCCACTGCGGAGCCAGGCCTGCACCCAGAACCGCACCGCCGATGGCCGGTCCTATCATGCCTCCGATACGGCCGATGCCGAGCGAGAAGCCAAGGCCGGTTCCACGGATTTCGACCGGATAGAGGTTTCCAACGAGAACGTTGGCGAGGATCTGCGTGCCGATCGTTCCCGTACCTGCAAGTGCGACGAGACCATAGACCTGGAGGCCCTGATCCACCTGCGTCAGCAACCAGATCGAGCCGGCTCCGACAAGAAACATCCCTGCAACGACTATCTTGACGTTTCCGCGGTCGGCAATCCTTGCGCCGATCAGGAGGCCGACTGCGGCTCCGAGATTGAGCGTTACCGAGAAGAGCAGGGCAGAACCGAGGTCATAGCCCATCTTGTTCATGATGGTCGGAAGCCAGTTGACCATGCCGAATGTGAGCAGAAGCGAACAGAAGTGGATGCCCCATGCGTTCAATGTCGGCAGCAGGCGACCTTCGGAAAACAGCGACCGGATGCCGACCTGGCGTGACGCAACAGGCCTGGCGACGGGATCGGGCAGCCCGTACTGGTTTGCAATCTGATTGGCTTCGGTCTGGCGGTTCTTCGTTGCCAGCCATTCAGGGGATTCGGGGATGAGGCGGATGAAGAAGGGCAGAAGCAGGATCGGTGCGCCGCCGATGATCATCAGTGGACGCCATCCGTATGTCTGCACCAGCAGCATTCCGAGGATACCCGAGATGATGCCGCCAGCCAGATAACCGAGAAGAGCAATCGAGTAGGCTATTGCCTTCCGCTTCGGCGGAGAAAACTCGATGATTAAAGCGGTTACCGTGGGAAAAAGAGCTCCAAGGCCCAGACCGGCGAGAAAGCGTGTTCCCTCGAAAATGAGAAAGCTCGGCGCAAGACCGCTGCCGATCATCATAACGGAGAAGCTCAGCAGGCTGCCTATGATGACCTTGCGGCGACCTATCCTGTCAGCGAGTGTTCCGGCAACGAGAGCGCCCAGCAGCATACCGAACAGGGTGATGGAGGCAGCGCGTCCCACCAGGCCGGGCGTCAGGCCCCAGCTGGCTTCGCCGAGCAATGCCGGCGCGACGGCGCCGTAGACGATCAGGTCATAGCCGTCGAACAGGATCAGCAGACCGCAAAGAGCGATGATGATATTCGGGCTGCGAACGTGTTCCTTGATAATAGCGAGATCTTGTATGGCCAATTTTCCCTCCCCATACATTTGAGTACAAGAAGTACGCTCCTGCCAGCGGCAGGTCCGCGTCGATCCATGTACAAATCCTCCTGGATCGTTGCCGGCGTGGTTCCTCCCAGCGCCAGACTCGCCCGTGAGAGGGCGATGTCAAGACAACGATGACACGCTATTAAATACTTGCGAATAAAATATTTGCAACTGCAAACTTTTCAGCTCGCAACTTTTCCTTTTCCGGATATTGCCGGCAGGTTGCTGTGCATGCGGCGCAGCGCCTTCTTCAGGGCTGCGACCTCTTCGTCCGACATGTCCTGCACCGCGGTGCGTTCAAGTTCCACGGCAAGCGGCATAAGCCTTTCCGTCATCGCCTCGCCCTGCGGGGTCAGCCTTACGATGACGATACGGCCGTTATCTTCCGGACGTGTTCGCGACACCAGCTTGCGCTTGGCCAATGTACCGACGAGGCGCGAAAGCGTCGAAATCTCGACAGAGACGACGTCGGCGAGATCCCCCAGGGTGCTCTCCCGGCGTTCCTTGAGCATGGCCAGGACCCGGTACATCGCCACGCTGAGATTGTCTTCGGCGATTCTCTGCGCGAATACCTCGGCTATCCGCACGCCGGCGCGATTGAGAAGATAGGGAACGGAATCGGTAAGTTTGTACATGTCTCTGTCTGCTGGCGGGATTCGGCTTGCTGAGGGCTCCCTCCGACATGCACCTAAATTACCGGGATGACAACACGATTGGCTTTCTGCTGCCGAGAACGGCTGGGTAGATCAAGCATTTTCCCGTCTAATTTCTAAATTTGCATTGACAATAGTTGCAAATGCAATAATTTGGACACCAAGGAGACACGGGAGGAAATCATGTCTGCCACTGCTGCCCTCGGCATAGCGCCGGCCCCCGCACCGATCAGCGATGCGTTTCGATCGACCATGCGCCGTTTCCCGGCAACGGTGACGGTCATTTCCGCCTGTCGCAACGGTGCCGATCATGGAATGACGGCTACTGCCGTCACATCACTTTCGATGGATCCGCCATCTCTCATTATCTGCCTGAACAATCGCACCTACCTGCACGACATGCTGCTCGAGGTGCCGGAATTCGCAGTCAGCGTTCTGACCGACAGGCAGGCAGCCGTATCGGAAGGGTTCAGCGGCAAGATTGCGCCTGAGCGTCGCTTCGATGCTGCCGATTGGGTTCGCCATGAGCGCGGCATGATGGTGCTGGGCTCCGCTCATGCCTCGGTTGTCTGCCGCCGTATGGGCGCGGTTCCCTATGGAACGCACACGATCTTCATCGGGCAGGTGGTGGATACACGCCATTCCGACGACACGACCGCGCTGATGTACGAGAACTCGAAATATTGCGCGCCACAGCACGCGCTTCCTGCATCCCAGAACTGAAGGTAGTTCCATGAACAATACAGCTGCCCTGTTTCCCGCCTCGGCGCGGGTTGAGAACGCATGTCTTGCAGATCGTATCGCCCCGGTGTTGGACGAGATCAGTGCCGGCGCGCGCGACACGGAAAAATCCGGCCGCGTGCCGGCACGCAATATTGATCTGCTGCGCTCCGCCGGCTATTTCGATATCGTCAAGCCTGCCCGTTTCGGTGGCGACGAAGGATCGTTTGCCGAGCTTGTCGATGCAAATATCCAACTGTCGTCGGCCTGTGCCTCCACCGGCTGGGTTGCCGGCCTCCTTTCGGCGCATCAATGGCTCCTCGCCATGTTCGATGAAAGGGTTCAGCAGGAAGTGTGGGGCAGCAATCCGGATGCGCTGCTCTGCGGTTCCTATGCGCCGGTCCGCATGGCGGAACGCGTCGACGGTGGCTTCCGGTTAACCGGCGATTGGGCCTTTGCAAGCGGATGCGAAAATGCCCAGTGGGCGCTCTGTGCGGCGATCATTCCGCCAAATGGCGAGGGGGAGCGTCCTGTGCCGGCGTTCCTTCTGGTTCCCGCCAGCGATTATGCCATTGCCGAGACCTGGGACGTTGTCGGCCTCGCGGGCACCGGCTCAAAAAGCCTGATCCTCAAGGATGTCTTCGTTCCGGAATACCGCATGCTGAGCTTTCCGGATGCGACCTCCGGCAGAACRCCGGGCGGACGTGGCTACAAGGGTATCGGCCTTTTCAACATTCCGCTGCTCATGGGGGTTCCGTTCTGCCTCGGCAGCGCAGCCGTCGGTGCGGCGAAGGGCGCATTGGAGAGCTATATCGACCATATGGGGGCCCGTGTGACACGTGGTGCAGTGGCCGGTGGCAACAACAAGATCGCGGAATTTCCGACGATCCAGCTTCGCGTGGCGGAAGCCTCCGCATCCGTGGATGCCGCCCGCGAAATCATTCTGCGCGATATTGCCCGGGCGCAGCAACTGGCCCAGGCCCGCGAGGATGGCACCGGCGAGATCACCGAGGACGATCGGATTCTCGCCCGTCGTAGCCAGTCCTTTGCGGTCAGCCTGGCCCTTCGGGCCGTGGAAGCACTCAATGCATCGACAGGCGGCCTCGGCCTCCAGATGTCCAATCCTGTCCAGCGGGCATGGCGCGATGCAAATGCCGTCGGGCGCCATATTTCCATGAACTGGGATGCCGTGGGCACCATGGTCGGCCAGCAGCTGCTCGGTCTACCGCCCAAGGGACAATTCTGATCCGCCATCCCCATTGTTTCGACTTAAGACAGGAAAGAGAGCATATCGTGCAAGGCAAGATCGCGCTTGAAGAACATTTCGCCATTCCCGAGACGCTACAGGATTCGGCTGGATTCGTGCCGGGCGACTACTGGACGGAACTGTCCGCCCGTCTTCTGGATATCCAGGACAAGCGTTTGCGGCTGATGGATGCCCACGGCATTGAGAAAATGATCCTGTCGCTGAACGCTCCGGCCGTGCAGGCGATCCCAGATAAGGCAAAGGCCCTGGAAATTTCCCGGCGCGCCAACGACTTTCTGGCGGAGCAATGCGTCAAGAACCCGAACCGTTTCCTGGGATTTGCAGCTTTGCCCCTGCAGGATCCAGATGCGGCCGCGCAGGAATTGCAGCGCTGCGTGACAACGCTGGGTTTCGTCGGCGCACTGGTCAATGGCTTCTCGCAGGAAGGCGACGGAACGACGCCGCTCTACTACGACCTGCCGCAATATCGTCCGTTCTGGGCGGAAGTCGAAAAACTCAACGTTCCCTTCTATCTGCATCCGCGCAACCCGTTGCCGCAGGATAGCCGGATCTATGCCGGCCATTCCTGGCTGATGGGTCCGACATGGGCGTTCGCGCAGGAGACCGCTGTTCATGCGTTACGTTTGATGGGATCCGGCCTGTTTGACGAACATCCGGCTTTGCGGATCATCGTTGGTCACATGGGCGAGGGGCTGCCGTACATGATGTGGCGCATCGACAACCGGAATGCGTGGGTCAAGGTGGAAAAGAATTATCCGGCCAAACGCCCGATTGCCGATTATTTCAACGAGAATTTCTACATCACGACGTCGGGGAACTTCCGCACGCAATCGCTTATCGATGCTATGCTGGAAATCGGCGCGGACCGAATTCTGTTCTCGACAGACTGGCCATTCGAGAACGTCGACCATGCTGCAAACTGGTTCGACAGCACGACCATCTCCGAGGCCGACCGTCTGAAGATCGGTCGCACCAACGCGGTTTCGCTATTCAAACTCGATCGATAGCATGGTTGCACCTTTCAGATACACGGCCAGCGCGGCCCAGGTCTTCTTCGGGAGCGGCTCGTTGAACCGTCTCGCCGAGGCGATTGCAGGGCAGGGCGGCAAGCGCGCGCTGATCCTTTCGACCCCGCACCAGAAAGCGGAGGCCGAACGGATCGCTGCTACCCTCGGTCCGCTTGCGGCGGGACTATTCCACGATGCGACGATGCATACGCCGGTCGATGTGACCGAGCGCGCGATTGCGGCATACAACTTGGCCGGCGCCGATTGCGTGGTCGCAATCGGCGGCGGATCTACGATCGGTCTCGGCAAGGCGATCGCCTATCGCAACGACGCGCCACAAATCGTGGTGGCGACGACCTATGCGGGATCGGAGGTTACACCGATCCTCGGCCAGACAGAAAACGGGCAGAAGACGACGGTCCGCGGGCCTGGCATCCTGCCCGAAGTGGTGATCTACGACCCAGAATTGACATTGGGATTGCCGGTCAACATCAGCGTCAGCAGCGGGCTCAATGCAATGGCGCATGCGGTCGAAGGTCTCTATGCACAGGATCGCAATCCAATTTCGTCGATGATGGCGGTCGAGGGCCTGCGCGCGCTGAAGCAGGCTTTACCTCAAATCGTCAATGCCCCTGGGGACATCGAGCCGCGAAGCGAAGCGCTTTACGGTTCCTGGCTGTGCGGCACGGTGCTCGGAGCGGTAGGCATGGCCCTGCATCACAAGCTCTGCCATACGCTAGGCGGTAGCTTCGATCTGCCGCATGCGGAAACCCATGCGGTCATTCTTCCCCATTCTGCCGCCTACAATGCGGAGGCCGCAGCGGATGCGTTAGAACCCGCTACCGATCTTTTTGGCGGCTCGCTGGGCGGCGGTCTTTATGATTTTGCCGCTTCGATCGGCGCCCCCTTGGCGCTGCGCGATCTGGGTATGAAGGAAGCCGATCTGGACCCTGCGGCGGAACTCGCCGCCCAGAACCCCTACTGGAACCCGCGCCCGATCGAACGGGAAGCGATCCGGGTTTTGTTGGAGAGCGCCTGGGAGGGCGCGCGGCCGCGTTAACGCTTTGGAGGATGGCCACGTGCCCGAATATTTCAGCGAAGAGAGATCCGCGGAGGCCGTCAACTCGCGGATGGGGCGGGACATTAATCCGCGTCTGGCCGAAATCATGGCGTCGCTTGTCAGGCACCTGCATGCCTTTGCCAAGGATATCAGCCTGGCCCAGGAGGAATGGGAGTTGGCCATCGGCTTTCTGACCCGAACCGGCCATCTCTGTCATGACGAGCGACAGGAGTTCATCCTGCTCAGCGATACGCTGGGTTTGTCGATGCTGGTGGATGCAATCAACAACCGGCGTCCGCCGGGCGCCACGGAAAATACCGTGTTCGGGCCGTTCCATGTCGACGGCGCGCCCATACGGCAGATGGGTGAAAACATCTCTCTCGACGGCAAGGGCGAGAGCTGTCTCTTCATCGGGCGAGTGCTGGATCTTAACGGCAATCCGATCGAGGGAGCCCAGATCGATGTATGGTCGGATAATTCCGATGGCTTCTACGATGTCCAGCAGCCGGACATCCAGCCGAAGTGGAACAACCGGGGCATCTTCGTCACCAGCGCAGATGGCACCTATAGTTTCGTCGGCATAAAGCCGGTTTCCTATCCGATTCCGGATGACGGCCCGGTCGGCCAGATGCTGACCTCCCTCGGCCGCCATCCCTACCGTCCTGCCCATACCCATTACCTGATCACGGCTTCAGGTTATCGGAAGCTGGTAACCCACACCTTTGTCGGCGACGATCCCTATCTGGGATCCGATACGGTGTTTGGGGTGAAAAACAGCCTGGTTGCGCCTTTCGAGCGTGTCGATCGTGCGACGGTCTGGCGTTCCGATTTCGATTTCGTGCTGACGCCAGTGGAGAGTGGAGAATGATCGTTGCCCGCTATGCGGTATCCGACCCCGGCAAGGCTGCCGAACGTTCCCGATTGATCGACGAACACAAGGCCTATCTGCGAGGCGCGGCGATCCGCATCCTGCTTTCCGGACCCTCTACACCGTCGGCGGAGGGCAAGGGTTCTACCGCCTTGGTGATCGCGGAAGTCGAAACGCTCGCGGAGTTCGAGGCGTTCAGCGCAGGAGATCCCTTCGTCCAATCCGGTGTTTACGGCAGCGTCGATATCTACGAATGGCGGCCTACTTTTGGGGTTCTTCTAGAGAGTCTCTGACCAGCGTTTCGACCTGCCGAAGGCGATGAAATGCAGAACTTGCGGAGCCCAGACAATCGTCCATCAAAGGCTCCGGCGGTCTTAGTCTTTACCCTTCAGATTCTTGCCAAAACGGCTGCGCGTGCGAGGAAGGTCCGCTTCGGCCTTCGAGCGACCGTCTTCAGGCAAATCGATGCAGCGACATCAATGCCGCTTCTCGATGTCTTCGAGCGCCGGAAGGCGGCATCAATCGCCATTCAGAACGTCGATACCTGAAATATATTTCACAGTATGAATTATATTGACAGAGCTCTGCCGTTGCGATTATCTGCCCATACCGGACTTCGAGGAGGAACTCCGGTCTTCAATGGATCATCGGCAGCCGCTGAGGCGCCGCCGGATATTTGGGAGGGGCTTCGGCCTCGAGGAGGAAACTTGCGCAAATTTCTAAGCACGACCGCGTTGGCGGTCCTTGCATCGACGCTTTTGGCCGGCGTGGCCAGCGCGGGCACGGAAAATCCGTTCCGCTGCAAGCCGGGTGAAAAATACGTCATGAACGTCATGGTATCGGGCGTCGAATATTGGTTCCCGGTCTATGAAATGTTCAAGCAGGCCGGTCAGCAGCTCGGCTGCGAGACCGCCTATACCGGCACGCCGGAATATGACGTCAACAAGCAGATCGCCACCTTCGACCAGGCGCTGGCCCAGAACCCGGCCGGTATCCTCGTTCATCCGATGAACTCCGATCCGTTCATCGAGCCGATCAACCGGGCGATCGACCAGGGCACGGCGGTCGTGACCTTCGCGGCCGATGCGCCGCTTTCCAAGCGCATCTCGTTCGTCACCTCGGACAATACCCGCGAAGGCACCTATGCGGCCGACGCGATTGCCGAAAAGATGGGTGGCAAGGGTGAATATGCCGTTCTGGAAAATCCGGGCCAGGACAACCACGACAAGCGTATCGCCGCCTTCATCGCCCGTATGGAGGAAAAATATCCTGATATGAAGCTGGTCGGCCGCGCTGCGTCCAACCAGGACCCGAACAAGGCCTATCAGGGCCTGATGAGCTTGGTGCAGGCCCATCCGAATATTGGGGCCGTCTTCATGCCGGAAGCGAATTCGGCCATCGGCGCTTCGCAGGCCAACAAGGAAAGCGGCGGCAAGATCCTCGTGATGTGCGCCGACGTCAATGCCAACATCCTCGACATGATCAAGGCGGGCGAAGTGTTCGGTTCGATCAATCCGAACCAGGGCATGCAGGGTTACATGGGCTTCATGCTTTTGTGGCTTGCCAAGCATCCGGAACTCATCGACCCGATGAACGACGCCAAGCGCGCCGGCTTCAACCCGATGAGCATTCCGTTCGTCGACAACGGCCTGTCGATCGTCACGGCTGATAATGCCGACGATTTCTACTGGGACAAGTATCTGAAGCGGCGGGGCACCAAAGGCATCGAGGAGTAAGCCTTTGTGCCGGCTGTCCGGGGGCAGGAAACTCCGGACAGCCACCGCGAGCGTGAGGAGGAGACGATGATGGCGTCGGTGCCGGTTCTGGAAATCCGCAATGTCAGCAAGCACTTCGGGGCGGTGAAGGCGTTGACGGATGTGAGCTTCAGCCTGGAGAAGGGCGAGGTTCATGCGCTTTGCGGCGAAAACGGCGCGGGCAAGTCGACGCTGATGAACATCATTGCCGGCGTGCTGCAGCCGACCGAGGGCGACGTTCTCGTCGATGGCGCGCCGGTAAAGGTGACGTCGCCGGCCGTGGCGCAATCGCTCGGGCTTGGCCTCGTGCATCAGGAAATCGCGCTCTGCCCCGATGCGACGGTGGCCGAGAACATGTTCATGGCAGCGACCAACCGCCGCCGCTCGCCTTTCATGAATTATGGCCGGCTGGAGCGGGATGCGCAGGTCGTGATGAATCGTCTGGCACCAATCGACGTGCGCCGCAAAGTCGGTGATTTGTCGATTTCCAGCCAGCAGCTTGTCGAGATCGCCAAGGCACTGACGCTCGATTGTCGCGTGCTGATCTTCGACGAACCGACGGCGGCTTTGACGGAATCGGAGACCCAGATCCTGTTCGAAATCATCCGCGACCTCAAGGCGCAGGGTATTTCGATCATCTATATCAGCCACCGCATGGCCGAAATCTTCAGCCTGTGCGACCGGGTCACCGTCTTTCGCGATGGCCGCTATGTCTCGACGGAAATGGTGGCGGAATTGACGCCGGATGATGTGGTGCGCCGCATGGTCGGACGCGAGATCACCCAGCTCTATCCGGAAAAGCAGGCGCTGGCGGAGCGGACCGACGAGATCATTTTGAGCGTCCGCGATCTCGGCGACGGTAGCCGCTTCACGGATGTGAGCTTCGACCTGCGCAAGGGTGAAATTCTCGGCATCGGCGGGCTCATCGGCTCGGGCCGCACCGAGATAGCCGAAGGCATTTGCGGATTGCGGCCGGTAATCGACGGCGAGGTGCAATTGCATGGACAGCGGCTGTGGGCGCACTCCTATGCGCAGGCCGCGCAGGCGGGTGTCGTCTATCTGTCGGAAGATCGGAAAGGCTCCGGCATTTTCCTTGATCTTTCCATCGCCCAGAACATTGCCGTTCTCGATTTGAAATCGCTGACCGGACCGCTGGGACTGTTGAATTCCAAAGCCGAGGCGGATCGGGCCCACGACCTAGTCCGGCGGCTCGGCGTGCGGATGGGTGGCATCGACATGCCGGTCTCGTCGCTGTCGGGCGGAAACCAGCAGAAAGTGGCGATTGCCAAGCAGCTGGCGGTCAATCCCAAGGTCATCCTGATGGACGAGCCAACCCGCGGCATCGATGTCGGCGCCAAATCGGAAATCCATCGGCTGCTGCGCGATCTCGCGGGCTCCGGCATCGGCATCGTCGTCATCTCGTCGGAACTGCCGGAGCTTCTTGGTCTGTGCGACCGGGTGCTGGTCATCCACGAGGGCACGGTTGCAGGCGAGGTCGAGGGCGAGACGATGACGGAAGAAGCGATCATGCGGCTCGCGTCGGGTATCGGCGGTCATAACAATTCGAAGGCATCAGAGCATGCCGCATAAAGAAAACGCAGGGGCAGGAGACAAGGTCATGGCGGACGCTACGTTGGCAGCTGTACATCAGGCACGCACGCCCGGCTGGAAACGGCTGGGAACGATGCGCGAGGCGGGATTGATCGCGATCATCCTGGCGCTCTGCATCGTCATGAGCTTTGCCTCGCCGCATTTTCTGACGCTCGGCAACTTCCGGGCGATGCTGATGTCGTTCTCGGTGGAAGGGATCGTCGTCGTCGGCATGACCATCCTGTTGATCGTCGGCGGCATCGACCTGTCGGTCGGCTCGGTCGTCTGTTTCTCGATGGTGCTGTCGGGCTCGCTGTTCCTGATGGGGCTCGATCCGTGGAGCGCTTCCCTGATCGGGATCATTGCCAGCGGCCTGATCGGCTGTGTCATGGGCTTCTTCGTCACGGTGGTCGGCCTCAACCATTTCATCACCTCGCTTGCGGCGATGGTGATCGTACGCGGTATCTGCCTGATCATCACCAAGGGCACGCCGCTGTCGCTGTTCACCTTGCCACCCTCGTTCAAGGCGGTCGGGCAGGGCACGTTCTACGGCGTTCCCTATGTGATCCTGATTTTTGTCGCGGTCGTCGTGCTGTTCGATTTCCTGCTGCGCCGGGCAACCGCCTTCCGCAAGGTGTTCTACACCGGCAGCAATGAGAAAGCGGCGCTCTATTCCGGGATCAAGACCAACCAGGTGAAGTTCTGGGTGACGGTGCTCTGCGCCACGCTGTCCGGTGTTGCCGGTGTGATCTACATGTCCCGCTTCGGTGCCGCGACCCCGACCTTTGGGGTCGGCATGGAGCTCAACATCATCGCAGCCGCGGTGATCGGCGGTGCATCGCTGAATGGCGGCTCCGGCACGATCTTGGGGGCAATTCTCGGCATTGCCCTGCTGTCGGTCGTAACAAGCTCGTTGATCTTGCTCGACGTGTCCGTCTATTGGCAAGACATGATCAAAGGCTGCATTCTGCTTGCCGCCGTCTCGATCGACCATTTCCTGCACAAGCGGAAGGCTGCCTGATATGCCGATAGCCAAACTCAAACCCGCAAACGCGCCGCGCGAGGAAATCGTCATCGCCCGACAGATGCACCAGGCTCTGGTTCTGCATTTCCTCGAGGGACTGACACAGGCGCAGATTGCCGATCAGCTGGGCATCTCGCACGCCACCGTCAACCGCCTGATCAAGCGCGGCCGCCAGCTCGGCCTGGTCGAGATCAAGATCAAGTCGCCGGTCGAGCCGCTGGTCGACATGGAAGAACGGCTACGGGCGCTTGGCGGCATCGGCCGCGCCGTGGTGGTGCCGACCGTGTCCGACAATCCGCAGACGGCGCTCCAGGCCGTCGGCGAAGCGGCAGCAAGGTTGCTGCTGGAAGAGATCACCGACGGCGATACGATCTGCATCACCGGCGGCAAAGGGGTGAGCGCCGTCGTTGCCGGTCTGCAGCCGCCGCGTCGGTTCAATGTCGAGGTCATTCCAGCAACCGGCTGCGTGCAGGGTAAACACTATACCGACGTCAATCATGTCTCGACCTTGATGGCCGACCGGCTTGGGGGACGTTCCTACCAGATCCATGCGCCTCTCTTTGCCGATGATGCCGAGCAGCGGGCGATGCTGATCAACATGCGTTCCGTCGCTGACGTTTTCAAACGGGCGCGCGAGGCGAAGGTGGCGGTGGTCGGCATTGGCTCGATCCTGTCGGACGATTCGAGCTATTACGACCTGCATCCGTCCTCAAGCACCGACCGCGCCGCGATCGAGCGGTCCGGCGCCTCCTGCGAATTGCTGGCGCATCTGCTCGATGATCATGGCCAGGTCTGCGACTACAGCCTCAACCGTTCGCTGGTGTCGCTGACGCTGCCGGAATTCGCCTCGATCCCCACCAAGATCGGTGTGGCGAGCGGGCCGAACAAGGCAGGCCCGATCCTCAGCGTTCTCAGGGGCAATCATCTCGATACGCTGGTGACCGATGAGGCGACGGGTGCGCGGGTGCTGGCACTGGCGAATGGCGAAGGAAAATGGGCATGAGCGGGCAGCAATTGAAACGTGAGATCGGCAAATCCGGCGTTTCCGCCTCGGCGGTGGGACTGGGCACCTGGGCTATCGGCGGCTGGATGTGGGGCGGGACCGATGAGGCCGAATCCATTGCTGCGATCCAGGCATCGCTCGATGCCGGCGTGACGCTGATCGACACGGCGCCAGCCTATGGGCTCGGACGTTCCGAGGAGATCGTCGGCAAGGCACTGGCTGGGCGCCGCGACAAGGCTGTCATCGCCACCAAATGCGGCCTTGTCTGGCATACGCAGAAGGGTCGTCATTTCTTCGATCAAGACGGCAAACCGGTCCACCGTTATCTCGGCCGCGACGCGATCCTGCACGAGGTCGAGGAAAGCCTGAGGCGGCTCGGGACCGACTATATCGATCTCTACATCACCCATTGGCAGGATCCGACGACCTCGGTCGAGGAAACGATGCGGACGCTGGAAGACCTGCGCACATCGGGCAAGATCCGGGCAATCGGCGCAAGCAATGTCAGCCCCGACGACCTCAATGCCTATATCGCTGTCGGTGGTCTCGATGCGATCCAGGAGCGGTTCAGCATGATCGACCGGGAGATCGAGGCGGAGCTTCTGCCACTGACCAAGGCCAACAGCATTGCGACGCTGAGCTACTCGTCGCTGGCGCTGGGGTTGCTGTCCGGCACCATCGGTCCCGACCGTGTGTTTTCCGGCGATGACCAGCGCAAGGACAATCCGCGCTTTTCAGTCGACAACCGCCAGAAGGCGACGGCGCTGGCCAACGCCATCCGGCCGGTCGCAGAAAAACACGGCGCGAGCATCGCCCAAATCGTGATTGCCTGGACGCTGGCGCAGCCGGGCATCACCTTTGCACTTTGCGGGGCGCGCAATCCGGCACAAGCGCTCGACAATGCGCGGGCCGGGACCATCCGGCTGGATGCGGCCGATCTTGCGACCATCGATACGGCCATAGCGGCGAAACTGACTGACATGGACAGGTAGCGGATCGCCATCATGAAACGGCAAGAGATTTTGGACGGGCTCAGCCAGAGCCCGAAGGTGGACGTGTGCGTCATCGGTGGCGGCATCAACGGCATCAGCGTCTTTCGGGAACTGGCGCTGCAGGGACTGAGTGTGCTGCTCGTCGAGAAGCACGACTATTGCTCCGGGGCCAGTTCGGCGCTGTCGCGCATGGTGCATGGCGGGCTTCGCTATCTTGAGAACGGCGAATTCAAGCTGGTGCAGGAATCGCTGGTCGAGCGGGACCGGCTGTTGCGCAACGCGCCCCATTATGTCGCGCCGCTGCCGACGACGGTGCCGGTGTTCGATAACTTTTCCGGCCTCGGCAATGGCATCGTCCGCTTTCTGGGCCTCAGCCGTCGCCCGAGCCGGCGTGGCGCCGTCGCCATC
>NZ_JBFUAY010000120.1:0-16038 GCF_056406015.1 Rhizobium sp. P1_E1
CTCATGACCTTGATGCGGCGGGCGATGATCGGGATGGCGATGGTGATGATCAGAAGCAGGCCGATGAAGATCGACATGACGATGCCTGGCACGTTCAGCAGGCCGAGGCCGAAGGTGACGAGACCCATGACGAAGGCGGCGATGACGACGCCGACGATGGTGCCGGAGCCGCCGAGGATCGAGATGCCGCCGAGCACGACCATGGTGACGACCTCAAGTTCCCAGCCCTGGGCGATTGACGGCCGGGTCGAGCCGAGGCGTGAGGTCAAGCAGACGGCGGCAACGCCGCTCATGACGCCGGTCAACAGGAAGAGGATGAATTTGACGCGCTCGACCGGAATGCCGGAGAAGCGGGCGGCGAAGTCGTTGTTGCCGATCGCATAGACCTGCCGACCGAAATTCGTCGCATGCAGGAGGATGGCGAAGAGGATCGCCAGCACGATGAAGAGCACGAATTCGAAGGAGAATACCCAGACGACATAGCCCTGGCCGAAATAGGCGAAATCAGCCGGGTATTTGCCATAGGCCTGATCACCGAGGACGATATAGGAAATGCCGCGGAAAAGGCTCATCGTGCCGATGGTGACGACGATCGACGGCAGTTTCAGCACCGAGACCAGAACGCCGTTGAAGATGCCGCAGGCAAGGCCGGTGCCGATGCCGATCGCGACCAGGCCCGGTGTGCCGATGCCGACCTGCGCTGCCGCGCCCATTGCCGTCGAGGCGAGCGCGATGATCGCGGCGACCGAGAGGTCGATCTCGCCTGATATGACGAGCAGCGCCATGGCGAAGGCGATCATTGCCTTTTCGGTGAAGTTGAAGGTGGCGTCCGAGAGGTTCCAGGCATCGAGGAAATAGGGCGAGGCGAGCGAATTGAAGATGAAGATCAGCACGGCGACGGCAAAGAGCAGTACTTCCCAGCTCGCGAGGATGCGGCGGAAGGGTGTGCCGAGGCGGTCGGGAATGACCCGCTTTTCGTGTGTAGACACGGTGCTCATGCTGCGGCCTCCGTTCTGATCTCGGCCGCGGCGCGGTCGCGCAGGATGATGCGGCCGCGGTTGCGCTCGCGCCTGGCGTTGAAGGCGACGGCGAGAATGATGACGGTTCCGGAGATCGCCATCTGCGTGAAGGGTGAAATGCCGATCACCGGCAATGCATTCTTGATGACGCCGAGGAAGAGCGCGCCGAGCACGGTGCCGGCGACCGAGCCGACGCCGCCGGCAATCGAGATGCCGCCGATAACGCAGGCCGCGACGCTGTCGAGCTCGAAGCCGTTGGCGATATCGACATAGGCAACAGCATAACGCGACACCCAGAGATAGCTCGCAAGACCGGCCAGCGCGCCCGACAGAACGAAGGCCAGGAATTTCGTCCAGCCCGTATCGATGCCGGCATAGACGGCCGCGGTCGGATTGCCGCCGGTGGCATAGGCCGAGCGGCCGAACTGGGTGTATCGGAGCAGGACATACATCAGCAGCACGATAACGATCCCCACCCAGCCGAGAACGGGCAGGCCGAGGATCGGCGTGCGCGGCACCGACAGGAAGATCGGCGTCATCTGGTGGGCGTTGACCCACGCCCCGCCCGACAGCACGAAGGCCATGCCGCGATAGATGGTGAGCGTGCCGAGTGTCACGACGATCGGCGGAATTTCGAGCGCCCAGACGAGAAGGCCGTTGATGGCGCCGAGGCAGGCGCCGATGACGATCGCGGCAAGGATGAGCACGACGAGCGGCAGATCGGGATAGGCGGCATTCATCATCGCGATCGCCATGCCGGTGAAGGCGAGGTTGGCGGCAACCGACAGGTCGATCGATTTCGTCAGGATGACCGTCATCTGCGCGAGCGCCAGGATGATCAGGATGGAGGTATCGTTGAAAATGCCGGCGAGATTCTCCGGCGTTGCGAAATCGGCAGCGCGCGTCGAAAAGATCGCGATCATCACGACGATGATGAGGAACAGCAGGGTTTCGCGTTTTCTGATCAGTCTTGCCATGCTCTTACCTTATGAATTGCTGGGCCTTATGCATTGCGGGCCTCATGCATTGCCGGTGGCGGCGCGCACCAGCGCTTCCGGCGACAGGTCGGCGCGGTCGAAAATTCCGGCGGCGAGACCTTCCTTCATCACCAGGACGCGATCCGACATGCCGATGATTTCGGGCAGTTCGGACGAGACCATGATGATCGACAGGCCCTCGGCGGCGAGTTCGCTGATGAAGCCGTGCACGGCCGCCTTCGAACCGATGTCGATGCCCTTTGTGGGTTCATCGAGGATGATGACCTTCGGCGCCGTCGCCAGCCATTTGCCGATGACGACCTTCTGCTGGTTGCCGCCGGAGAGCGTGCCGACAGGGACGGAAAGGGCAGCGGCGCGTAAGTCCAGCCGCTCGGCATATTTGCGCGCGAGCGCGAATTCGTTGGCCGCCCTGAGGAAGCCTCGGCGCGAGGTGCGGGCGAGCGAGGGCAGCGTCATGTTCTGGAAGATCGGCATCGGCAGCGCCAGCCCGTGGCGGCCGCGTTCCTCCGGCACATAGACGATGCCGGCCCGGATCGCATCCTGCGGCGAATGGATGGTGATCTCGCGGCCTTCGAGCATCATGGTTCCGGAGAGCGGCCTTGTGATGCCGAAGAGCGATTGGGACAGTTCCGAACGCCCGGCGCCGATCAGGCCGTAAATGCCGAGAATCTCGCCCTGGCGCAGGGTGAAGGAGATGTCGCGGAATTCGGTGCGGTGGCTATAGTTGCGGATCTCGAGAACCGGGCCGCCGATGGCGACATCGACCTTCGGAAAGGCATTCTCGACGTCGCGCCCGACCATCATGCGGACGATCTCGTCCTGCGGCGTTTCCTTGAGCCGGCCCTGGCCGACGGCGCGGCCGTCGCGGAAGACGACGAAATCGTCGGCGATCTCGTACACCTCGTCGAACTTGTGGCTGATGAAGAGGATCGCCTTGCCCTTTTCCTTCAGGCCCCGGACGATGYGGAAGAGATCGTCGATCTCCTTGCGGGAAAGGGCTGCCGTCGGTTCGTCCATGATGACGATGCGGGCCTCGATCGACAGAGCGCGCGCAATCGCCACCAGATGGCGCTGCGCGATCGAGAGGTCCTTCAGCCGGATCGTCGGATCGATATTGCTTTCGAGCGCGGTCAACAGCGCCTTCGCGCGGCTGTTCATCGCCTGCCAGTCGATGGTGCGCAAACGCGTGCGCGGCGCATGGCCGAGGAAAATGTTTTCGGCAACCGTCAGTTCGTCGAACAGCACGGTTTCCTGATGGATGGCGGTAACGCCGGCATCGATTGCGGCCTGGGCGCTGGCAAAGGTCACCGGTTGGCCGTCGACGAGGATCTCGCCTTCATTCGGCCTGTAGATGCCAGTCAGGATCTTGACCAGCGTCGATTTACCGGCGCCGTTTTCGCCGATCAGCGCGGTCACCGTGCCCGGATGCAGCGCAATGCTGACATTGTCGAGCGCCTTCACGCCCGGGAAGATCTGGGAGATGCCGCGCATTTCCAGAATGGCGGGCGCATCACCGGTTTTGCTGTCCGTGGCGGTTTGTTGAAAGGCAGCGTTCATCGAGCTTCTACCAGTGTCGAATGAGAATCCCGGCGGCCATCAGGCCGCCGGGCTTTTATGCGTCGGCTGCAGATCAGAAGACCTTGGAGAACTGGTCGATGTTCGTAGCATTGTAGACGAAGGGATCGGCCATGGCGGCTTCACCATTGTCGCCGACCTTGATCTTGCCCATGCGGCCGGCCTCGATCTCGCTGCCCGGCTTGCCGTCGGTCTCGCCCTTGACGAGGCGATAGGCGATCTGCGTTGCGGAGTAGCCGAGATCGATCGGGTTCCAGATGGCGAATTCCTTCGTCGCGCCCGACTTGATCGCGCCGGCCATTTCGGACGGCAGGCCAAGGCCGGTGACGTAGACCTTGCCGACAAGGCCCTTGTCTTCGACGACCTTCGACGCGGCGAGAACGCCGACCGTCGTCGGAGCGACAATGACCTTGATGTTCGGGTTCGCCTTCAAGAGGCCCTCGGCTTCACGATAGGACTTGTCCGAGAGGTCGTCGCCATAGACCGTGGTGACGAGGTTGAGGCCCGGGAAATCCTTGAGCTGCTTCTTCATCTGGTCGATCCAGATGTTCTGGTTGGTCGAGGTGGTCGTTGCCGACAGGATGGCGAAGTCACCCTTGCCGCCGTCGAGATGGTCCTTGACGAGGGTCAGGCACATCTTGCCAATCAACTCGTTGGACGACGGGTTGAGCTGAAGGATACGGCCTTCAGGCGCGACGCCGGAATCCCAGGAGATGACCTTGATGCCGCGCTGTGTGGCCTTCTTCAGCGCCGGAACGAGCGCGTCGGGATCGTTGGCCGAAACCGCGATGGCGCTGACGCCCTGGGCGATCAGCGAGTTGATGACTTCGATCTGGCCTTCGGCCGTCGTCGTCGTCGGACCGGTATAGATGACCTCGACGCCGCCGAGTTCCTTGGCGGCTTCCTGCGCGCCCTTGTTGGCAGCATCGAAGAAGCCGTTGCCGAGCGACTTGACGACGAGACCGATCTTGATGTCGGCAGCACTTGCCGTGCCGGCCATCATGGCGACGGCAAATGCCACGCCGATTGCGAGTTTCTTTGCGAGTTTCATGCTTTCATCCTCCCACTTGATTGACACTCTTCACACCTGGCCGGCGCCTTATGCGACCGACGAGGAATCCTCCTTGATTGCCTGGGCGACCGGGCTCGCGACAATGAGCCTGATGCCGGCATTCTCGATCATCCTGACGGCTTCCTCGGGAATGCCGTCATCGGTGATGATCGTAGACACGCGCTCGAGCGGGCACAGAATGAGGCTCGACCGGCGATGGAACTTGCTGGAATCGGCCATGACGACCAGTTCGTCGGCCTGATGCATCAGCTTCTGCTCGCTTTGGATGATCAGCGCGTCGGCTTCCATGATGCCGAGCGGGCCGACGCCCTGCGCGCCGATGAAGAAGCGGCGAGCGTAGAAATTGCGGATGGCGTCATTGTCGAAAGGGGAGAGGATCAGGCTCTGCTCGCGATAAATCGCGCCGCCCGGCACCGTCACCGTGTTCTTCGAATGCTTGACCAGATGTTCGGCGATGGCGAAAGAATTGGTCATCACCTGCAGGCGGTGCGCCGCCATGAAATGCACCATCTGGAAGGTGGTCGTGCCACCGTTGATGATGATCGCGTCGCCAGGATCGCAAAGCTCGACTGCCTGGCGGGCGATTGCGCGTTTCTTATCGATGTTGACCGATTCCGATACCCGGAAGGGGCGCCCGGCGAGATTGCCGAGCTGCGGCGGATGCACTGCCTCGGCGCCGCCGCGCACGCGCCGGATCTTGCCCTGAACATGAAGAGCCGCGATGTCGCGCCGGATCGTCGCCTCGGAAGCCTCGGTCAGTTCGGAAATATCCTGAACCGTCACGACGGACTTTTCCTGAACGGCGCTCAGAATGATGCGATGGCGTTCGCGTTCGTGCATGGGGCTCCTCCTTTAATCGTTTATTTCGCACATATGACAATGTGTCAATCAAAAACGATCATAAATTTTCATATTGCGCTGCACAATAATCGAATTTGATCGTTTTCGATTGACAAGCTGCGTTTTGATGAGCGATACCGTCAGCGAAAAGGGCGCGAACTTTGCGTCCCGATGAAGATTTCATATGGGAGGATGACATGGCGGCGAACGTCCGGCTTCTGGAAAACCGGTGGAATGATGCTTACGCGGCAGGCCTCGATGAGCCTGGCAAGCTGCTCTATCGCTCCAACCTGCTCGGCGCCGACAAGCGCATCACCAATTACGGCGGCGGCAACACCTCGGCGAAGGTGCTGGAAACCGATCCTCTGACCGGCGGCAAGGTCAAGGTACTCTGGGTCAAGGGATCGGGCGGCGATGTCGGCACGATCAAGCTCGACGGTTTCGCGACGCTCTACCAGGACAAGCTGGAATCGCTGAAGAGCATCTACAAGGGCGTCGAGGACGAGGACCGCATGGTCGGCTTCCTGCCGCACTGCACCTTCAACCTGAACGCCCGCGCCGCCTCGATCGATACGCCGCTGCACGGTTTCGTGCCTTTCACCCATGTCGACCACATGCATCCTGACGCGATCATCGCGATCGCCGCGTCGAAGAATTCGAGGGAATTGACGCAGCAGATCTTCGGCGACGAGATCGGTTGGCTGCCCTGGCGTCGTCCGGGCTTCCAGCTCGGCCTGGACCTTGGCGCATTCGTCGCCGCCAATCCGAATGCCAAGGGTGTCGTGCTCGAAAGCCACGGCCTCTTTACCTGGGCTGATGATGCCAAGGCCTGCTACGAGCTGACGCTCGACATCATCAACAAGGCGATCGTCTGGTTTGCCGAAAAGACCGAGGGCAAGACGATTTTCGGCGGTGCGCTCACTGAGAGCCTGGCCGCCGCCGAACGCCGCGCCATCGCCGCCCGGCTGATGCCGGAGATCCGTGGCCGCATCGGCAAGCAGGAGCGCAAGCTCGGACATTTCGACGATCAGGGCGCGGTGCTCGAATTCGTCAATTCCCGGGATTTGCGCCCGCTCGGCGCGCTCGGCACCAGCTGCCCGGATCATTTCCTGCGCACCAAGATCCGCCCGCTGATCGTCGATTTCGACCCGGCCAAGCCGGATGTCGACGCGATCGTTGCCGGTCTCGACAAGGCGCTGGAGGATTACCGCGCCGATTACGCCCGCTATTACAACGACTGCAAGCATGACAATTCGCCTGCCATCCGCGATGCCAATCCCGTCATCTTCCTCGTTCCTGGCGTCGGCATRCTGTCCTTTGCCCGCGACAAGGCGACGGCTCGTATTGCCAGCGAATTCTACGTCAACGCAATCAACGTCATGCGCGGCGCCTCGATGGTCTCGGAATATCAGGGCCTGCCCGAGCAGGAAGCCTTCGACATCGAATACTGGCTGCTCGAAGAGGCCAAGCTGCAGCGCATGCCGAAGCCGAAGAGCCTTGCCGGCCGCGTCGCCTTCGTCACCGGCGGCGCCGGCGGCATCGGCCGGGCGACGGCCGCGCGCCTCGTCGGTGAAGGCGCCTGCGTGGTGCTTGCCGATATTGACCAGGCAGCACTCGAGGGCACCGAAGCCGATTTCGTCAAGAGATATGGCGCTGACGCCGTACGCAGCGTCCGGCTTGACGTCACCAAGGAAGATGCCGTGATCGCCTCCTTCGCGGAAGCCTGCGTTGAATTCGGCGGCATCGATATCCTCGTCTCGAACGCCGGCATTGCCTCGTCCGCGCCGATCGAAGCCACCGAGCTGTCGACGTGGAACCGCAATATCGATATTCTGGCGACCGGCTATTTCCTCGTGTCGCGCGAAGCGTTCCGGCTGTTCCGCCGTCAGGCGCTCGGCGGCAACGTCATCTTCGTCGCTTCGAAGAACGGTCTTGCCGCTTCGCCGAATGCATCTGCCTATTGCACGGCAAAGGCTGCCGAAATCCATCTCGCTCGCTGCCTGGCGCTGGAAGGCGCGGATGCCGGCATCCGCGTCAACACCGTCAACCCGGATGCCGTCCTGCGCGGCTCGAAGATCTGGAGCGGCGAATGGCGCGAGCAGCGCGCCGCCTCGTCCAAGATCGAGGTGGACGATCTCGAGGAACATTACCGCAAGCGTTCGATGCTGAAACTCAACGTGTTTCCGGAAGATATCGCCGAGGCGATCTATTTCCTCGCATCGGACCTTTCGGCAAAATCGACCGGCAACATCATCAACGTCGATGCCGGCAACGTACAGAGTTTTACGCGGTAAGAGGGTCGCTCTTCTCCCCGGCGGGGAGAAGATGCCGGCAGGCAGATGAGGGGACGCAGAGCGAAGCGATGCGTGTTCCGAGCGGGAAGCGAAGGACTATTAATGTCCTGCCGTGCCGCCTCATCCGACCCTTCGGGCCACCTTCTCCCCGCTGGGGAGAAAGGAGAAAGAAACAATCGGGAGGAAGAAATGGCCGAATTCAGGATCGCGCAGGATCTGGTTGCGACGGATAACGACAAGCGGGCAACAGCGCTGAAAGCCGACTACGAGGCACTGGGCGCGACGCTTGCCCGCCGCGGCGTCGATATCGAAGCAGTCACCCGGAAGGTTGCGGAATTCTTCGTCGCCGTTCCCTCTTGGGGCGTCGGCACCGGCGGCACGCGTTTTGCCCGTTTCCCCGGCACCGGCGAGCCGCGCGGCATCTTCGACAAGCTCGACGATTGCGCCGTCATCAACCAGCTGACGCAGGCGACGCCGAATGTCTCGCTGCATATTCCCTGGGACAAGGCCGATGCCAGGGAGTTGAAGGCCAAGGGTGATGCGCTCGGCCTCGGCTTCGATGCGATGAATTCCAACACCTTTTCCGATGCGCCCGGCCAGGCCCATTCCTATAAATACGGCTCGCTCAGCCACACCGATGCGGCAACACGGGCGCAAGCGGTCGAGCACAATCTCGAATGCATCGAAATCGGCAAGGCGCTCGGCTCCAAGGCACTGACGGTCTGGATCGGCGACGGTTCGAACTTCCCCGGCCAGAGCCATTTCACCAAGGCTTTCGAGCGTTACCTCGCCTCGATGGCGGACATCTACAAGGCGCTGCCTGATGATTGGAAGCTGTTCTCCGAGCACAAGATGTACGAGCCGGCCTTCTATTCCACCATCGTGCAGGATTGGGGCACCAACTACCTGATCGCTCAGACGCTCGGCCCCAAGGCCTATTGCCTCGTCGATCTCGGTCACCATGCGCCGAACACCAATATCGAGATGATCGTCGCCCGCCTGATCCAGTTCGGCAAGCTCGGCGGTTTCCACTTCAACGATTCGAAGTATGGCGACGACGATCTCGACGCCGGCGCGATCGATCCCTACCGGCTGTTCCTCGTCTTCAACGAACTGGTCGATGCCGAGCAGCGCGGCGTCAATGACTTCAACCCGGCCCATATGATCGACCAGTCGCACAATGTCACCGACCCGATCGAAAGCCTGATTAACAGCGCCAACGAAATCCGCCGTGCCTATGCACAGGCGCTGCTCGTCGACCGCAAGGCGCTCTCCGGTTACCAGGACGACAACGACGCGCTGATGGCATCGGAAACGTTGAAGCGCGCCTATCGCGCCGATGTCGAGCCGATCCTCGCCGAAGCCCGACGCAGGGCCGGCGGCGCGATCGACCCGATCGCCGTCTATCGCGCCAGCGGCTATCGCAGACAAGTGGCGGCCGAGCGCCCGGCATCCGCTGCCGGCGGCGGCGGCATCATCTGAACGACCGATTGTTTCGCATGGTCTGAAGCCATGCTGATTAGGGATGAATGGTTGCCGGCAGCGCAGGGGTGACGCGCTGCCGGCGTCCCGCCGTTTACGGCTTCCAGGCCCCGGCGATCTGGCGGGTGGCGATGTTCAGCCGGTTCCAGACATTGATGTTGGCGATGGCGATGACGAGTGCCGCAAGGCTCCTGCCGTCATAATGCCGGGTCGCTTCGTCCCAGACATCGTCCGGCACAGGGTCGGCGCGGTCGCTGACACGGGTGACTGCCTCGGTCAGCGCAAGAGCTGCCCGCTCGGCATCCGTGAAATAGGGCGAGTCGCGCCAGGCGCCGATGGCGAAGAGCCTTTCGTCGGTTTCGCCGAGCTTCTTTGCAATGCGGGGATGACCGTCGACACAGACGCTGCAGCCGTTGATCTGGCTGGCGCGCAGGTTGACGAGTTCGAGCAGCTTGGGCGAAAGGCCGGTTTCGACCGGCACCTTGCTGAGCGCATTGAGCGCCTGCATGGCCGCGGGAAGGACGAGGGCGGGGTTTCCCATTCTCTCCTGCATGGTATGTCTCCTTGATGCGTTTACTGTTGTTCGACGATCCGCCGGCGCTGTCACATCGGCCGGGTTTCATTCGTCATGGCTTTGACGGAACGCAGCGGAGGAATGTGACAAATGGACGAGAAAAAATGGCTGGCCGATGAGTTTGAGGCGAACAGAGCGCATCTGAGGGCCGCAGCCTATCGCATGCTCGGCTCACGCAGCGAGGCTGATGATGCCGTTCAGGAGGCCTGGCTGCGGCTCAGCCGCACGGATACGACAGGGGTCGGCAATCTCGGCGGCTGGCTGACGACGGTGGTGGCGCGCATCTGCCTCGACATGCTGCGCGCCCGCAAGACCCGGCGCGAGGAACCGCTGGAGGTGCCCGTCCATGGCGGGATCGCCGATCCGACGGACGATCCCGAGCGCGAAGCCGCCTTTGCCGATTCGGTCGGTCTGGCACTGCTCGTCGTGCTGCAGACGCTGGCGCCCGCCGAACGCGTCGCCTTCGTGCTGCACGACATGTTCGACCTGCCCTTCGACGAGATCGCGCCGATCATCGGTCGCTCGTCCGCGGCCGCCCGCCAGCTCGCGAGCCGCGCCCGCCGCCGGGTGCAGGGTTTGGACGACGCACCTGATGTCGATCTCGGCCGCAAGCGGACGATCGCCGAGGCCTTTCTGACGGCGTCGCGCAACGGCGATCTGGAGGCGTTAATCGCGGTGCTTGCCCCTGACGTCGTCTTCCGGCCGGATGTGACGGCGGCCCGCTTCGGCACCATTGGCGAAATGCGCGGCGCAGCTCACGTGGCTGAAGCCTTCAAGGGTCGGGCGCAGGCGGCAGAAATCGCCATTGTCGACGGCGAACTCGGATTCGTCGTGGAGATCCAGGGCCAGCTCCGCGTGGTGGTGGCGCTGACGATCGCCGATGGCAGGATCGCCGCGATCGACGCCATCGCCGATCCGGATCACCTGGAACGGCTTGACTATTCGATCCTTCGAGATTGAAAACAAACGCGAATTTATCGGATCTTCGAAACGGGGGCGCTTCGGAAGGAGCGCACCGCTTACGTTTCCTCAGTGGTGACGGCCACGTCATTTTTCTTGACAGCGGCGTCCTCAGCTTTATTCTATTATAAAGACTTATATAGCATAATTATGGAATTATGGCGATGCGGTGCCCTGAGGCGCCATCTCTAGCTTCCTCATTACTCTTCCAGAGCAACCCGCAGACGGATGACCGAGGAGCGATCCCGGTCCGAGACTTCGAAAGGAATGCATGTCATGCCCGGCGACCAGGCGAAGAAGCCGCTTCTCCTCACCAATGTCCAACCGATCGCTTTCGGTGCGGGCACATCCGAGGGGGCAATCGACATTCTCGTCAATGCCGACGGCAGGATCGCCGAGATCGGTCCGTCGCTTTCAGTCTCGCAGGATGTGACGCGCATCGACGGCAAGGGCGCCTTCATTTCGCCCGGCTGGGTCGACCTGCACGTGCATATCTGGCATGGCGGCACTGATATTTCCATCCGTCCGTCCGAATGCGGCGTCGAGCGCGGCGTCACCACGCTGGTCGATGCCGGTTCGGCCGGTGAGGCGAATTTTCATGGCTTCCGCGAATATATCATCGAGCCCTCACGCGAGCGCATCAAGGCCTTCCTCAATCTCGGCTCGATCGGTCTTGTGGCCTGCAACCGCGTTGCGGAATTGCGGGATATTCGCGATATCGATCTCGACCGCATTCTCGAAGTTTATGCCGAAAACAGCGAGCACATCGTCGGCATCAAGGTGCGCGCCAGCCATGTCATCACCGGGTCCTGGGGCGTCACGCCGGTCAAGCTCGGCAAGAAGATCGCCAAGATTTTGAAAGTGCCGATGATGGTGCATGTCGGCGAGCCGCCGGCGCTTTATGACGAAGTGCTCGAGATCCTCGGCCCCGGCGACGTCGTCACCCACTGCTTCAACGGCAAGGCCGGGTCGAGCATCATGGAAGACGAGGACCTCTTCAATCTCGCCGAGCGCTGCGCCTCCGAGGGCATCCGCCTCGACATCGGCCATGGCGGCGCCTCCTTCTCCTTCAAGGTCGCCGAGGCGGCGATTGCGCGCGGGCTTCTGCCGTTCTCGATCTCGACTGACCTGCACGGCCATTCGATGAACTTCCCGGTCTGGGACCTGGCGACGACGATGTCGAAGCTGCTCAGCGTCGGCATGCCTTTCGACAAGGTGGTGGAAGCCGTCACCCATGCGCCGGCATCCGTCATCAAGCTGTCGATGGAAAACCGGCTTTCGGTCGGCTCGCAAGCGGAATTCACCGTTTTCGATCTGGTCGATTCCGATCTCGAGGCGACGGATTCCAACGGCGACGTCTCGGTCCTCAACAAGCTGTTCGAGCCGCGCTATGCCGTGATGGGCGCAGATGCCTTTGCCGCCAGCCGCTATGTGCCACGGGCGCGCAAGCTGGTGCGCCACAGCCACGGCTATTCCTACAGGTAGGATCCGCTGAAAAGCGCAATGCTCAGCGGTTGCGCCAGCCCATCAGCTTTTCGATCCGTTCCGCTGAACTACGCACATGGGCCGTATAGTGGTTCTCGTCGGAAAAGGCCTTCTGTTCCGGCAGCACGATGGAAATGGTGGCGACGCACTGGCCATCGCGATCGCAGATCGGCGAGGCGATGCAGGCAACCGCATAATCGGATTCCCCCGCCTGGATCGACAGGCGCGACTCGAAGGCTTTGCCGGCGGCTTCCGATAGCGTACCCGGATCGATCTCGGCGCGGCCGGTCGGTGAAGAGCGGGCGCAGCGCTTGAACAGTTCGATGCGCTCCTGCTCGGGCAGGTGGCCGACGAGCAGGCGGCCGGAGGCCGTCCAATTGAGCGGCACCCGGGTGCCAACGCGGGACGCGACCTGGAAGTGGCTCGGGCCGTCGGCCATGGCGAGCACCAGCATATAGTCGCCGTCGCGACCGCAGACCTGCACGGTTTCGCCGGCCTGGCGGCAGAGATCGTGCATTTCGTGGGTGGCGATGCTCATGAAATCCAATGACCGTGCATAGGCAAGGCCGTAGTGGTAGAGCCGCGCGCCGAGCCAGATCGAGCCGTCCGTCTGACGCGTCAGCATGTTCTTCTCGACGAGATCATCGACGATGACGTAAACGGTCGAAAGCGGCGCCTTCACCGCCTTGGCGATCGCATAAACGCCGGCGGGCGATCCGGTCTCATAAAGATGATCGATCACCTGAAGCGCCCGGTCGATGCCGCTGACACGCGCGCGGCGTGCCCCCTTGCCATCGGCCTCGCTGGCAACGCCTTCATCTTCGGAGTAAACTGCGGATGATGTTTTTCCGTCCAATTCCACGCACCTCATGAAAACTGCGATCATGTTACATTACTATGGCATAGCGGTCGCTATGGCAAATCGCAACATTTTGCAGGTTGATCGTATGGAAGGCTGAGTGATACCCACGATATCGTCCACTTCATAACAGCCGATAATGCGCACCGACGATGCTGCAAGCTTTTGCCAGCCCCTTGTCCAGCGTGACGAGCGTGGCGTCGCTGCCGATCGCGACAGCGAGATGCAGAGCATCACCGGCGCGAAGACCGATATTAAATTGATCGGTCATTCGTGCCGCTTCGATGAAGTGCGACCGCGATATGGGCAGGAGCTCGAAGGACGTCGAACATAGCTCCTTGAACAGCGCCAAAGCCTTGCTGCGATCGTCCGGATCGAGTTGTCCGTTTCTCGCCTTAAGCGCGATGGCGCTCGAAAATTCGGTGATCGTCCAGCCGCTGACCGCGATCTCCTCGAATTGACGCGCTGCCAGCCATTGCTGCACGTCGTCCGTGCGGGTTTCGATCGTCCAGGCGGCGACGAGGACTGATGTGTCGATATAAAGCATCAGTAGCGATCATTGTCGCGCATGTCGCGGATGAAGGTCGCGGAATCGACCGGCTTGGCCGGCGGCTTCATCGAGGCGGTCAATGCCTTCAGCCGCGCGACATCGACCGGTTTTTTGCGCGTCTTGACGGGCACGAGCTGCGCCACCGGCTTGCCATGGCGCAAAATCTCGACGGTTTCGCCGGCTTCGACGCGATTGAGCAATTCGCTGAGATGGGCCTTGGCTTCCGCTAAATTAACACTCGCCATGACACCCTCTTGATGACCAATTTTCTAGTCATTTTAGTCCGAAAACAAAGCTGCCGCAAGACCGCTGGAACAACAAGTCTTAGCCTGAGTTTGCCCCCTGAACACAGGAGGTCATGATGCCAAATTACCCGACACCCCCTTTTCCATCCCAGAAACAGCCGATGCCTGGTTTTACCGCGCAGATGGATCCTATTCCCGATCACGGCGAGGAGAGTTATCGCGGCGCCGACAGGTTGAAAGGCAAGCGGGCGATCATCACCGGCGGCGATAGCGGCATCGGTCGGGCGGTGGCAATCGCTTACGCCAGGGAGGGTGCCGATCTTGTGATCTCCTATCTCGACGAGGATGAGGATGCCGATGAGACGAAACGGCTCGTCGAGCAGGCCGGACGCAAGGCTATCCTCGTCAGCGGTGACATCCAGGATCCGGCCCACTGCCGGCAGATCGTCGAGACGGCGGTCAAGGAACTTGGCGGTATCGACATTCTGGTCAACAACGCCGCGCATCAGGCAAGCTTCAAGAGCATTGACGAGATCAGCGACGAGGAATGGGAGCTGACCTTCAAGGTCAACATCCATTCGATGTTCTACCTGACCAAGGCAGCCGTCGCCCATATGAAACCCGGCAGCGCCATCATCAACACGGCCTCGATCAATTCGGACAGTCCAAACCCGACGCTGCTTGCCTATGCGACGACCAAGGGCGCGATCCAGAATTTCACCGCCGGCCTTGCCCAGCTTCTGGCCGAGAAAGGCATTCGCGCCAATGCGGTGGCGCCGGGGCCGATCTGGACGCCGCTGATCCCTTCGACACTGCCCGAAGAAAGCGTCAGCAATTTCGGCAAGCAGGTGCCGATGAAACGGCCCGGCCAGCCGGCCGAGCTGGCGACGGCTTATGTGATGCTGGCCGATCCCTTGTCGAGCTACGTCTCCGGCACGACAATCGCGGTCACCGGCGGCAAGCCGATCCTCTGAAGCGGCAAGGGCCGCCGTCGGGTTATGACGGCAGCCCTTGACGGGGGCAGGGAGAGATCCCCAAGCTATTCAGGCGGCTTGTCAGCCGAAGCAGGGCATGGCCGGCAGATTGGCGCGGTTTGCGAGTGCTCCGATCATATTGCCCACCGAAGTCGAGCGCGGTTCGCGTTTGCGGGCGGCCGTCTCCAGGAGTTGCTTGAAGTCTTCAAGCTTCACGCCGTCGGCGCGCAACACCATGGCAATCAGGGGGTCGCGAAGGGCTTCGGATATCGTCAGGTCATCTCTGGTCTTTGTCATGGTTGTCCTCCTTTCGTGGGCGGTCGCCCGTGTTCCACTTTCCGCTGCCATGCCCTCGGCATTGACTTTCGCGTTTCGTGGTGTTACCGGTAAGTAACAATGCATTTGTTACCGATCGGTCACATTGATGTCAAGGACTACGTCCGCAAAAAAATCAGAAACTTCGAATGAAATCTCCGCAGCCGTTCCAGAAGATCGCATCCCGCCGCGGGAGCGTATCGTCTCGACCGCCTCGGAGCTTTTCCGCGAGCGCGGCATCCGCGGCATCGGCGTCGACGCCATTGCCGACGCGGCTCTGACCAACAAGATGACGCTCTATCGGCATTTCGGCTCTAAGGACGAACTGGTCTGCGAAACGCTGCGCCGCGCCTCCGAAAAGGCGGGTACCATCTGGCGCGATCTGGAAGCGGCCTATCCCGGCAATCCGCGCGCCCAGCTGGACGCCTGGGTGGAACTGCGGGCGCAGTGTCTGAACGGCGAGCCCGCCGGCTGCGATCTCGCCAATGCCGCCATCGAGCTGAAGGGCGAGGGCCATCCCGCCCACGAAATGATCGAGCGGCACAAGGCCGAACAGCGTGATCGCTTGGCCGCGCTCTGTTCGGCGGCCGGCGCGCGCGAACCCCAGCTTCTTGCCGATACTTTGACGCTGCTGCTCGAGGGTGCCCGCGTCAGCCGCCAGGCCATGGGCGCTGCCGGCTGCTGCGGTCATTTCRCCAAGGCCTGCCACGCGGCGATCGCTTCTTTCGCCTGACCGCCCTCTCTACAGCGCCGCGCGTCTTTTCAGACGCGCAAAGGACGCTGTAGCACTTTCAAT
>NZ_JBFUAY010000121.1:0-15982 GCF_056406015.1 Rhizobium sp. P1_E1
GATGAACTCGGCGAACTTTTCCTGACCGGGAAGATGCGCGGCGAAACAGAAGCCGTCCACTGAGGCGATTTCGCCTCTCAAGGAATCACAATCGAGGAAATCCCCATGAGCACTTTCGTGCCTGCATCGCGTGTGTCCAGAATCAAGGTTTCGCCAAGCACGGCTGCGGCAGCCCGGGCTCGCGAACTGAAGGCAGCAGGTCGCGATATTGTCGATCTGACCGTCGGCGAGCCGGACTTCGACACGCCTGATAACATCAAGGCCGCGGCGCACGCGGCCATCGACAGGGGCGAAACGAAATATACCGCGGTCAACGGCACGCCGGCGCTGCGCAAGGCCATCATCGGCGACTTCCAGCGCCGGCTCGGCCTCAGCTATGCGGACAACGAAATCTGCGTCGGCGGCGGCGCCAAGCAGATTCTGTTTCTCGCGCTGATGGCGAGCGTGGAAAACGATGCCGAGGTAATCATCCCCGCACCATACTGGGTTTCCTATCCCGATATGGTCATCGCCAACGAAGGCAAGCCGGTTATCGTCGAATGCCCGCAGGAAGCGGGCTTCAAACTGACGCCGGAGGCTCTGGAAAAGGCGATCACGCCGAAGACCTTGTGGCTGGTCCTCAACGCGCCGTCCAATCCAACGGGTGCAGCCTATGACAGGAGCGAGCTCGAAGCCCTTGGCGAGGTGCTGTTGCGCCATCCCCATGTCTTCGTGCTTTCCGACGACATTTACGACCAGGTCTGGTTCAAGGACGAGCCGATGACGACGCTGGTTGCCGTCGTGCCGGAACTGAAGGAGCGTGTTCTGCTCACCAACGGCGTCTCCAAGTCCTACGCCATGACCGGATGGCGTATCGGCTATGCGGCGGGTCCAGCCGCCTTGATCGCAGCCATCAACAAGCTGCAGTCGCAGATGTCGTCCTGCCCATCGTCGGTCAGTCAGGCCGCAGCCGCCTATGCGCTATCTTCGGATCAGTCATTCGTCGCGGAAAGCGTAAAGGTCTACAAAGAGCGCCGCGATTATGCGTGCTCACGGCTCAACGCGGTGCCTGGCCTTTCCTGCCTGGTGCCGGATGGGGCCTTCTATCTGTTTCCGAACTGCGCCGGTGTCATCGGCAAGAAGACACCCGAAGGTAAGACAATCGAGACAGACCTTGATTTTGTGCTCTATTTGCTGGATGGCGTCGGGGTCGCGGCGCTGCAGGGTGCCGCCTACGGGATATCGCCTCATTTCCGCCTCTCGATCGCAAC
This sequence comes from Rhizobium sp. P1_E1, assembly GCF_056406015.1. NCBI lineage: Bacteria > Pseudomonadati > Pseudomonadota > Alphaproteobacteria > Hyphomicrobiales > Rhizobiaceae > Rhizobium > Rhizobium sp. P1_E1. Next base: position 1,251 of record NZ_JBFUAY010000121.1, read on the forward strand.
GTCGATGGAGGCAATTACGCAAGCATGCGATCGCATCGAACGGGCTGTTGCCGGCCTGYGTTAACCGCAAAAGGCCGGTGGGACTTGCGTCCCTCCGGCCGCAGGCTTTACGTTTTCTCGTGAAACAAGAAGCCGGTGGCCATGAGCGTCGATTTCCGAAAATTGAAGAGCTTCGTAAAGATCGTCGATACGGGCAGCGTATCGCGAGCGGCAAGCCTTCTGCGGACGGCCCAGCCGGCGCTGTCGCAGCAGATTGCCGCTCTGGAGGCGCACTTCAAGCACAAGCTTCTCATCCGCAGCAATGTCGGCATTACGCCGACGGAAGCGGGGCTCATCCTCTATCGGCATGCGCAATTGATGTTGAAGCAGATCGAGCAGGCGCAGGTCGACATCGATCAGGCCGCCAAGTCGGTGGCGGGCCGCGTCTCGATCGGGCTTGCGACCTATTCCTCGTCAAGCGCCTTGTCGCTGCCGATCCTGAAGGAAATGAAAGCCAGGCATCCCCATATCGTCGTCCACATCAATGACAGTTTCGGCCAGATCCTGAGCGAACTGATCATGACAGGTAAGATGGATATGGCGCTGATCTATGCCGCCGCCCCGATCAAGGGCGTCACCCTGCAGCCATTGTTCCGCGAGGAAATGTTCCTCGTCTCGCCGCCGGGCATCCAACTCCCTGGGGATAGCAACGCGCCGCTTCCCCTCTCTGCCCTCCAGGACATCCCGCTGCTTCTTCCCAGCAAGGCACATCTGCTCCGGCGGCTGATCGACGACGCCCTGGCGAGAGCTCGGGCCACGCCTGATGTCGTCTCGGAAATCGAATCCGTTCCGGCTCTCAGCGCGGCGGTCCTCGATGGGCTTGGATCGACCATTCTCCCGGCTTCGGTGGTCACGGAGACGGCGATCTTTTCAGGCGCACAGGTGAGGGCGCTGACGAAGCCGGTGATCGACGCGACCGTGTCGCTCTGCGTCGCCGATCATCTTCCCTTGTCGGAACCTGCCATCGCTGCACGGTCGGTTCTCCTCGATGTCGTGGGCAAGCTCATGAGCAGTCACCATCCCGGAATCAGGCCGGCCTAGCCGGCGGCCGATCCTCGCAACGGCAGTCTGACGGCACATCTCCGATCCGCCATAAGCAAACCCTATAGCGGCAGACTGTAGTTGTGTTAGCCAACGCGCCGGGCATTCCCCTAACCTCCAAGCAGACACCGGGTCCGGGCATCGGATCCGCATAGCGGCGCCTGCCGCGCCGAACAGTCGCTTCGAGGACAAAATGGCAAAACTGGCTTTCGACACGGGCGGTACCTTTACCGACTTCGCGCTCCTGGACGACAAGGGCGACCTTCACCTTCACAAGGTCCTGAGCACGCCGAAGAACCCGGCGGAAGCAGTCGTACAGGGTGTGTCCGAATTGCTGGAAAAATTCGCCGGCAACATCGCCATCGAGAACCTTCAGGTGCTGGGCGCCACCACCGTCGTCACCAACGCGGTCCTCGAGCGCAAGGGCGTCGAGACGGGCTTCGTCACCACCGACGGCTTTCAGGACATGCTGCGTATCCGCAACGAAGGACGCTACGACCTCTACGACCTGAACATCAAATATCCCGACCCGCTGGTTACCCGTGCAAACAGCTTCGGCGCCAAGGAGCGTATCGCAGCCGACGGTTCCGTCATGACCGAGCTCGAGGAAGAGACGGTGCGCCAAATCGCCGGACGCCTGAAGGAGAAGGGCATCCGCTCCGTCGCCGTCTGCCTTCTCCACGCCTACAAATATCCGCAGCACGAGCAACGCGTCGCGGCGCTGCTGCGCGAAGAAGACCCCGATATCTTCGTCTCGCTCTCCTCCGAAGTCTGCCCTGAGATGCGCGAGTTCGATCGCGCCTCGACGACTGTTGTCAACGCCTATACCCGGCCGCAGATGGCCGGCCACGTCGCGCATCTGCAGCGTGAGTTCGCGGCAAAGCGCATCGATCGCCAGGTCCTCTGGATGACGTCCTCGGGCGGGCTGGTGCCGAGCCGGCGTGCTGCAGAACTGCCGGTACGCCTCATCGAGTCGGGCCCGGCGGCGGGTGCCGTGGCCGCTGCCGAGTTCGGCCGCACGGCGGGCGAGGCGAGCGTCTTGTCCTTCGATATGGGTGGCACGACCGCGAAGCTCTGCCTGATCCCGGACGGTGAGCCGAATGTCGGCACCGATCTCGAGGTCGCCCATTATCAGCGCTTCCGCAAGGGGTCCGGTTTCCCGCTGAAGATCCAGTCGATCCAGATGATCGAGATCGGCGCGGGCGGCGGTTCGATCGCCGCCAAAAACCCTCTCGGCCTGCTCGACGTCGGCCCGCACTCCGCGGGCGCCATGCCCGGACCGGCGGCCTACCAGCGCGGCGGCACCCAGCCGACCGTCACGGATGCCGACATCCTGCTCGGATACATGGGCACCGAATCCTTCGTTGGCGGCTCGTTCAAAGTGTCCAAGGAAGCCGCCCACGAAGCGATGGCCAAACTTGCCGACTCGCTCGAGGTTTCGGTCGAGCGCTGCGCATGGGGCATCCATGACCTCGTCAACGAATCCATGAGCAAGGCGGCCGCCATGCATGCGACCGATCTCGGCGTCGATCCCCGGTCGCTGCCCATGGTCGCGTTCGGCGGCGCCGGTCCGGTCCACGCCTATGGCATCGCCCGCAAGCTCGGCATTTCCCGCATCATCTGCCCGACCGGTGCAGGCGTGAGCTCGGCGATCGGCCTGTTGATCGCTCCGGTGGCAGTCGATCTTTCCGCAAGTCATCCGATGGCACTCGACGCCTGGAATATGGATGCCATGAACCGGCTGCTGGACGAGCTTTCGGCCCAGGGCGCCGAAGTCGTGTCGGCAGCGGGCGTTCCGAAGGATACGATCAGCAACCGCTACACCGTCGACATGCGCCACGTCGGCCAGGGCCATGAAATCACCGTGGTTCTGCCTGACCGGACCCTGCCGAAGGAGGAATTCCTCAGTGAGCTCCGCGGCAATTTCTTCAAGCTATACCGCGAACTGTTTGGCCGTACCGTTGCCGCTCCGCTGGAGGTCATCACCTGGCGCCTACGCGCCGGCGGCGAAAAGGATCAGGTCACGCGCCCGCACGAGACCGTCGTTGCCGACGCGAAGAAGGGCAGCCGCAAGGTCTATTTCCAGGAGATCGGCAGCGTTGTCGAGACTGCGGTCTACGACCACTACAAGCTTCCTGTGGGTAAAGAGGTCAAGGGCCCGGCAATCGTCGAGCAGCGGGAATCAACTGCTGTCGTCGGCCCAAGCGGCGTCTTCCATGTGGATGCCCATGGCAACCTCGTGATCAACATTCACTAAGGGGTACTCAGATGTCGAAACCCGCCACCGATTTCAACGACCCGATCAACCTTCAGGTCATGTGGAACCGTCTGATCTTCATCGCGGACCAGGCCGACAACGTCCTCGGCAAGACGGCATTCTCGCCGATCGTCCGCGAGAACCACGACTACGTGACCGTCCTCCTGGACAACAAGGGACGGGCGCTGGCGCAATGCACCTGGTCGATCCCGGTCTTCATCACCTCGCTCCCGGCGGCGGCCCAGAACTATTTCCTGCCGAAGTTCCCGGCAGACAAGCTCGAAGAGGGCGACGTGCTGGCGACCAACGATCCGGAAATCGGCACCGGTCATCTTCCCGATGTCACGATGATCACGCCGATCTTCAAGAACGGCAAGGTCGTCGCCTATGCCGGGTCCATCGCTCATCTTCCCGATATCGGCGGCGCCCCTTTGCATTCCGAAGCGAGCGACATCTACGAAGAGGGCATCCGCTTCCCGATTATCAAGCTGCTGAAGGCCGGCGTTCCGAACCAGGACGTCTTCGACATCATCGAAGCGTCGGTACGCCTTCCGACCGAAGTACGCGGCGATCTCGAGTCGATGATCGCTGCCAACAACGTCATGGGCCGCGAACTCGTCAAATTCCTGGATGAATACGGTCTCGACGACGTCGAGGGCCTGGCGACCGCCATCCATTCCCGCTCCGAAGCGCAGACCCGCAAGGCGATCCGGGAATGGCCGAACGGCAGCTACGCAGCCGAGGTTCTGCTTGATGGTTACGATGTCGACGTGACGCTGAAGGCTTCGGTGATCATCAAGGACGACTCGATCCATGTCGATTACACCGGCACCTCCGATCAGGTTCTGCACTCGATCAACTGCCGGACGAACTATCGCTATGCCCATTCGGTCTATGCTCTGAAATGCCTGCTCGACCCTGAGACCCCGAATAACGAGGGCTGCATCGTCCCGATCACCGACGAGGCTCCGCTCGGCTGCATCCTCAATCCGCAGCACTGGACGGCGGGCAATTCGCGGAACCTGATCGGGCACGTCATTCCTTCGCTGATCTTCAAGGCGCTCGAAGGCGTCGTGCCCGAGAAGGTTATGGGCGACAGCGGCGGCGCGCCGATCTGGGCCGCCAATTGCGTCGGTCAGCGCAACGACGGCACGCAATATGGCTCCGTCCAGAATTTCCACGGCGGGCAGGGCGCGCGCGCAGAGCTCGATGGTCTGGACACGCTGAGCTTCCCCTCGAACTGCAAGGTAACGGCCATCGAGATGTTCGAGGTTGCCGTGCCCGTGCTGACGGAGCGGAAGGAACTGATCGCGGACTCGGGTGGAGCAGGCAAGCATCGCGGCGGTCTCGGCCAGCGAGTCGTGCTCCGCAACCTCGGCAAGAGCCCGATGAACATCTATCTCGCTTCCGAGCGTGTCCGCCATCCCTGCTTCGGCGTCGTCGAAGGGCAGAGCGGATCGGCAGGAAAGGTCATGAAGGACGGCAAGCCCCAGTTCCCGAAGGGCAAGGTGGTCCTGAAGACGGGCCAGCGCCTCGAGGTAGAGACGCCTGGCGGCGGCGGTTGGGGACCTGCGAGCGATCGTTCGTCTGCACTCATCGAGCAGGATCTTTCCGAAAACCTGATCACGGCGAAGGCTGCGAAGGAAATTTACGGCTATTCTGGCCCGATCGCTGCTGCGGCCGAATAGGGGAAACCATGGGACTTCTTCAAGGAAAAATCGCTCTGGTAACAGGAGCCGGCTCCGGCATCGGTCGCGAGACCGCCCTGCTGCTGGCAAAGGACGGCGCCACCGTCGTGCTGACCGGGCGGCGGATCGAACCGCTGCGCGAGGTGGCGGCCTTGATCGAAGAGGCTCATGGCAAGGCCGTCGCGCGTGCGCTCGATATCGAGACGCGTGAAGAGATCTTTGCGGCCGTGACGTGGATCAAGGAGAGCGTCGGACCCGTCGACATCCTGGTGAACAATGCCGGCAGCGCAAGCAAGGTGCTGAACGCGCGTTTCTTGAGCGAGGCTGAGTGGGCCTCCACCCTTAACATCAATCTGACCGCCGTCTTCAACCTGACCCAGGCGGTCCTTCCGGACATGATCGCGAGCGGTGAGGGAACGATCATTACGGTCTCTTCACTCGCGGTGATCAACCCCAACCTGCTCGGTGGCGCGGCCTATGGTGCGGCCAAGGCCGGCGTGAAAAACTTCATGACCTTCCTGCACAACACCTATCGCAATCAGGGGATCCGGGCGACGACGATCCTGCCCGGCGAGACGAATACGCCGATCATGGACAATCGCGCGCGGCCTCCTCTGGAGGAGGAACGTGCCGTCATGATGGATCCTCATGACGTCGCCCGTGCGATCGTCCTCTGCGCCAGCCTGAACAAGAGCGCCGTGATCCCCGAGCTTCACATCTGCCCGACATTCATGCGGGACACGTCAGCGGATATCGAAATTGCGCGTTGGGTCGGAGCGCCGGCCGATACGCCGGATATGCCGAAAAAATAGAATTGGGAGGACCTTGATGAACGGAGCCAAATTGCGCGCCCGGCTGGTGGCCGGCGAGGCAGTCACCATGTATACGCCGCACCACTCCTCGTCGGGCCTGGCAGCCCGGCTGGTGGAACTCGGCGCCGATTCCGTCTTCGTCGACTGCGAACACGGAACCTGGAGCTTCGACGATGTGCGCATGACTGCACAGATTGTCCGTTCTGTCGGCGGAGCGGCGATCGTTAGGCCGCATTCGCACGAACGCCCGATCCTCATCAGGTATCTCAATGCGGGCGCTGACGGCATCATGGTCCCGATGGTGGACACGGCGGAGCAGGCTCGCGCCATCGTCGATGCCGTCCGTTACGCTCTTCCGTCCGACTTCGACAAACGCCTGGTGGTGGCGATGATCGAGACGGTGGATGCCATCGACAATCTCGACGAGATGCTGGAGGTCGACGGCATCGACGTCTTCTTCATCGGGCCTGGCGATCTCTCGCAGAATATGGGCTATCCGCCGGCTCCGCCCTTCGGCGAGCCGCGTCCCGAAGTGGTCATGGACAAGGTCTCGGTCGCCGTCGACAAGATCCGCGATGCAGGCAGGGTTGCAGGCACGCTTGTTACCACCGATGAACTGCCTCATTGGCTGCAGAAGGGTGTTCAGTTCTTCTACATCCACACCGATCCCTTCCTGCGCCGCGGGATTGCCGGCATCAGGCAGACGCTCGCGCGATAGCAGGCGGAACTGGGCCACCTTTTCTGAGGCAYCTGCTGCACGGTTTCGCGCGACATGGTCTAAAGCAATTCCAGGAAAAGCGTGAAGCGGTTTTTCGTCCGGAATTGCGTAAAAACAAAAGGCTAGGGCGGTTCCGCGCTTCCGCCAAAAGCTGAACAGCTCTAGCTTGCTTTCCAGTTCGCATTATCGGGGATCGACCGCTGAGGCACGACGACCTGGATGATGGACGGACTGTTCAGGTTTTCTTTGGCGCCATTTATGGCTTCCGCCAGTTCGCCATAGGTGTCCACCTTCCAGCCTTGGCAGCCAAAAACCTCTGCCAACTTGCTGTAATTCCATCGGTGCAGGATGCATGAGTTGTAGAACGGCTTGTTGCCATGGAAAACCGATGCATCGGCAAGCCATTGCTCCACGCCATAGATGCCGTTGTCCATCACGAARATGATCGGGTTGAGATTGAAGCGGGTTTGTGTCGAGAGGCATTGAGCGGTCATCTGAAACCCGCCATCCCCCGCAAAGACCAGTAGCCTCTGTTTATCTTGCTTCGCCAGCGAAACGCCGGTCGCGGCCGGGCCGATATACCCGATCGCCGAATAGGATGATTGTACGATGAAACCGCGGCGAGCACCGACTTCAAGAAGCAGGCTCCCGAAATAGTTCAAACTCGCGTCGGCACCAACGATAGTATTTCCGTCGATCTGCTGCTGAATGAAATCGTAGAAGCCCTGATAGGTAATTTCGCCTGCCGGATTCACGACCGGCGCTTGCCGGGCTGTTTTCGCCGGAAGACTTTGGGCTTTGCACGTCAGCCTCTTGTCAATCAAGCCGTTGACGAGATCCGCCAGCGAAACCTCTGCGTTGAAGATCGTGCCATATTTCACTGTATCCCAGGAGGCGAATGCGGTTTTATCGAGATCGATAGGCCAACCCAAATCATTGATATCAGTCAACCAGACGCCCAGCGCCAATACGAAGTCGGAGTCTTTGACCAACGACTGGACATAGGGTGACGACGATTCGCCATCAAACACCCCGGCAAATTGGACATCGTCTTCCGATAGGATGGCCTTGCTCAAAAGCTCGGTCACATAGGGAATTTTGAGGTCCCGAATGAGCCGTTCCGCCTGGTCGTGAAGGCCAAACCGGTCGATCTCGACACCGATCCAGATCAGGGGTTTGGTGGCATTTTGCAATCTTTCGCTGATTTGCGTGATCGACTGATTGAGACTGCCCTCGTCGGATATGTCTGGCGCCGCCTTTAATGCATTCGACGGGCGCGCGCATTCCAGGTCCACCATATCCTCCAGCAACTCGATATAGACCGGACGTCTTTCCGTGATGCACTGCGTCAGCGCATAATCTATGAGCATAGGCGCAAGATGAGGGCTATCGATGCGGACGGCAGCGGCCGTTATGTATTCGAACACCTGAAGATCCGTTTCCCGCCCGCTGATGAAGTGATGCGAACTGTAGCCGGTTTGTTCGAATGTGAGCGTTTTCTTGATGCTTGGCGCACCGTTGATCAGAACGACCGGCACTTTCTCGACGTAAGATCCGGCGATCGCATTTGTTGCGCAAAGCGAGCCTGCGGAATAGGTAACGCAAAGCGCACCAATTCCTTTCAGTCTCGCATRGCCGTCAGCCGCATAACCGGCATTCAGTTCATTCACCTCTTCGATGACCTGAATACCGCTTTTCTCGACATAACTGTTCACCCATTCGATCGAATAATCGCCCGCTACGGAAAACAGGTGCCCCAGGCCCAGTTCACGAAGTCTGTCGACTAGATATTGCCCAACCGTGTATGTATCGCCCATGTTCCAACGGCTCCCCTGTTGACGACAATTGACGTATTAAAACTCGCTCGCGTTATCGAATAAGCGCGGTATGTATATGTCGAATATTCCGGGGCATTTTCGTTCGGGAAATCTTTCCAGCATGAAGCGCTTGAAAGCATCATTGGTGAGTCCGTTGCCGGCGGCCTCCATGGCGACGGACAGATACTCTATATTTTTGGCAACCTCGTTCTTGTCAGCCGGAAAGCCGTGACCGGGAAGGAACAGGTCATAGTCGGACAGCAGCATACCCTGCAAAATCCCAATCCAATGCTCCATGTATTTCGTCAGATAAAGGTGCGTTCCGCTGTAGATCAGGTCTTGCGCAATAAAAACGCCGACGTCCGGAAGACCGATGGTGAGAAGAAAATCGATCTCCGTATCAACGACTTCATCAAATATGTATTTGACTCCGTCGATGATTTCCGCGCCGGCGCGGACAGTTTTTTCGGGGATTACCAAGCTCTTCGGAGCGAGATCGCCCATTTTCCAATGGTCATTGACGGAATCTTGTCCGTGCTGCCTCAGGAACTCTTTCGTTTCCGGCAATGTATAAATCGGAATGTCGCTGAATGCGGCTCCCAGGCCAAACCAGTGGTCGGGGTGCCTGTGCGACAGGTAGATCCGGTCGATCTCCTTGCCGATACTGTTGGCATACTCCCTGAATTGCAGCGCATAGGGAACGAGGAATTGCCCATCGACAAGAACAAGCTTGTTCCTGCTTTCGATTATGTGCGTTGCATTGGCGATGTTGTCATCCGTGAAAGCTGAAATGAAAGTATGAATACGGACATCGCCTGCTCGCCTGACGATTTTAATGGGATCCGGCAATTGCGTGACCATAGGTATCTCCCTGATTGAAGGTCGTTTGCTAAGGTTTGATGTTCACCCCGGCATGGCGGAGATGAGGGCTCCCCTGGCCAACATTCCCGGGTTGTTCCAACATGTGCGCCCGAGCGCCATCACGGATGAGATCAACGGCCTCGGGACGCGATCTTTTCCTCCAATGTCTTCAGGGCGGCGCGCGCAACGTCGTAGGCGCTGTCGACGCCCGCCTCCGGCGCGTCCTCACCGGGCCGCCAGAAGCGTCTGCGCGTCATTCGCATCGAGCTCTCGAAGGGTGGAATCGCGTTGAAGACTTCAACGAGATAGGGGCCGGAATAGACCGGCTCGATTTCGTCCAGCATGATCTCCCAGGGAATCCAGCTATCTCTAACAGCGCCCCGGTCCGGCGCTGAGATGTGAACGTAATTCAGCCGCTTCCGCTGTACGGCACGGGCGACATTTTTCCTGAAGATTGCCGGCCCCTGGCTTTCCATCACGACCTGGGCTGTATCGATCGTGACGCCACAGACCGGAATGTCGGCGCTTTCGAGAAAATCCAGCGCTTCCGAGACCATGGTCGGCCCGGGCGTTTCCCAATTCTTGACGGGTTCGATGGCGAGCTTCACCCCTTTCCGCGCAGAATATTGCGCCAATTCCTGGAATATGGAGGCCGCCGCCGCGTATCGTGGCTTCATCCAATCCTGAAGCGCATCGCTCCAGATCCCTTCGCCGTCATCCGTCAGCGGAAAGATACCATAGGGGTACAGGAACGGCCCTGACATGATCGTATTCTCCCCGCCCAGCACCGAGGTGATGTCGACGCGGGATTTGAGATAGGACAGAGCCTGCTTGCGCTGTTCCTCGTAAGGCGAGGTCGGATCGAAGGTTCGCGTGGTCCCCACATTGGTTGTGAACTTCACATCCCGGAAGCCCGCCTGATCGAACGCCCTCTTGAGGCTGATATAGCTTTCGACCTCGGTGTGATGACCGACATGGGCCGGTCCTGGGGCGATATGCACATCGAAGCCGGTGTAGCCGATCTCGGTCAGAGCTTTCAGATGTCTGACGAGAACCTGGGTATAGCCCGCGTCATTCGGCCTCAAATCGGCTGTAAACATAAAGAAGCTGAAATATATATCTCGCCTGCGTGCCTCTTCCATCTTCATCGCTCCAGCTGTCGCTATCCAGTAATGCGTGGTTCAGGATGATGTCTCGCCCGACATTGTCATGAGGCGAGATCCGTCCCCACCTCCTCCACATCGCCATCGGGCTGAAACAAACACTCCGCGCCGGGCTACCATCCAAGCAGCTTGCGCAGATATTCGCGGCCCATTTTCGCGTATTGCAGCGGATTGGCCTTGGCCGGGTCCTGCTCTGCTTCGACGCAGATCCAACCGGCGAAATCCGCCTCGGCCAACGCATCGAGGATTTCCGGAAAGGTCTCTATGGAGCCGTCGCCCGGGACGGTGAAGATCCCCGCCTCGATCCCTTGCTGGAAGGACAATTCTCCGGTGTGCATCTCCCTAACCACCTTGGCGCGAAAGTCTTTCAGGTGAACATGCTTGATGCGGTGGGCGTATTTTCTGGCCAGCGCCAGCGGATCGACACCGGCAGCCGCCTGGTGCGCGGTATCGAGAAGCATGTTCACCAGGCGCGGATCCGTCTCGTCCATGAGCCGGTGGATCGCTTCCGTCTTCATCACCCCGGTCCCCAGATGCGGGTGATAGCAGAGCCGGCGGTTACGGGCCTTGGCTTTCTCTCCCGCCTCATGCAGGCCTTCGATCARCTGCTTCCACTGGTCCTCGGAGAAATCGGGGCAATTCGGAAACAGGGCAACGGGGAGCGGATTGACCGCTCCGCCAAACTCGGCGACGACCAGATCGGCCCTGCGTGGATCGTCGCTGCCGCCTTCCATGGCTTCGAGGAAGTCGAGCTGAGCATCGACATTATCAAGCGTATGACGCTTCATCGCATTGATGGTGAAATAGGTGCTCACCCAAGGCTCGGAAATCCGCAATCCCCTGAGTTCGAGGACAGGCCGCAATATTTTCGGATCCGTCGGATATTTATGACCGACACCGCATCCGACATAGCCGGCGAGTGCCATTTCACTCAGAGCCTGCTCGTAGGGGATGCCGATGTCGATATTGATGAAATCGTCATTCCACCAGAGCGTGGGGATGACGCCGAGCCAGACCTTGGCGGGCGTCAGTCGATGCAGATGTGTTGTCATGGCAATCATCCAGTTCTTTGAAGACAAGCGGAAATGGCGTCAGGTCAGGTTTTGGAATCGAGAGCCGCAAAAGCTGGAATTTTCGGTGRAAAGGCCCAGGAGCCGAAACCAGGCCCCTTGGCGCCTGCGGGGTGGGCTCCGATCGCCTTCCAGAGCAGACCCTCGACATAGGCATCGGGAGAAACGACGAAGGTGGTATTCGCAGCCCTGGGGCCAAAGCGCTCCGTCCAGGCGGAGGACAGCTCGAACCAGGTGCCGGAATACCAGAGCTTGATCAGCGCGCGGGCCACGTCTCCCAGCAATTCATTGCCCAGAATGGTCGTGCGCACTGCCTGGATACGGGCCTCACCTTCCGGCGGTGGCAGGGCGGTGAAAGCGGCCAGCAGCGCCTCGGCGACCTCGCCGCCGACCACCTTGTCGAGCGTGGCGAGATAACGTTCCGCCAGGCCCGTTCCCAGAAGATCGAACTGGGAGAAGGCCGTCAATTCGACGGAAAGACCGAGAAATGCCTCGAAACGGTTGCTCATGCGTTCACCTCCGCCTGCCGGGTGACGGCTGACTGTTTGATACCGCCGGGGATCTCATAGGTGGGGCTGCCGTTCTTGTCGGGATGTTTCGGCAGGGGATTGCGGATGAGTTCGAGGATCATGTTGCGGAATTCGAACATCATCGGAACGGCTTCCAGCAGCAGGCTCGGCTGACCGTTATAGGCACGCGTCAAAAGCTGGAGAAATTCGCCATAGCGCGTGTTGAAGGCGATCGCCGCCTCACGCAGTTCCGAGCCTTCGTATATGTCCTTCACTTTCAGGTTCTCTTTTATGGGATAGGCGCCTTCCCAATCGACCTGCAACTGCGGACCTGTGGGGTGTCCGGGCTGGTCGCCCTTCTGGTAGTAGCGGCCTTTGACCAGTTCCTCGAAACGGTAGTAGTGGGCCAGTTCGTGGTCGTCATCGTCGTAGATACCGCCACCGTCGCCTTCGCCCTGTTCAATGATGAGGTCGATGGCTTCCAAGGCGCTTTTGAGATCGGTCACGGGAAACAACTCGCCGCCGCCGGAATAATAATATTCCGAGCTGATCTGGCGCGAACTGTCGCCGGTAAAGATGGTTGTGCCCGCCCCATGCGCTTCGGCTTCCAGGTATTTGATGCCCTCCGCGATGGTCGAGTAGAACTCACCGATACTGAAGAAATGGAGGTCCTCATGCCTTGGGTGGCTGGCAAGCGCGGTGATATCAGGGGGAGTTTTGCGATATATCAGGCCCTTGCCGACGAGATGTTCAGGACGCTGAGCCGGCCGCTCGATTTTCAGGAAAGTCGCCAGCGCCTCACGGCTGAAAGCCTGGATACTGACCTTGAAATCGGTCTCACCGTCCGGCAGGGCTGCGGGATAGCGGGCTACGAAGTCCGGCCTGACAAGATCCGGCGTGCCGCCGATGGCATTGAGAATATTGGCAGCAATAGTCAGATGCAGCATTTCTTCTACGACGATCACGCGCAGAACCTGGGTCGCATCCTTGTTGACGCCGGGCTTGATCGAGTAAAGCGCCGTCAGATACGGCGGAATCGTCGCATGTTCGAGCTGCATCGCCCGATAGAGAAACTCTTTCAGCTCATCGAGCGTCTTAATGCTGTAGGAATACATGCTCAAGCTCCATGAAAGATAAGTTGGGTGCACAGGTCGGCTTCGTGTCGCTTGCGTCGAGCCCATCGGTTCGTTCCGCGCAGCGGATGCCGGTCTTCATTCAATGCAGAGACTTCAGAATGTCGCGGCCGCTTCGGAAGCACATGGCGGCCAGCGTCAAGGTGACATTGGCCGTGCCAATCGTCGGCATGCTGCCGCCGCCCACGAGATAGAGGTTTTCGTGGTCCCAGCTGCGCTGGTTCTTGTCCACGACGGAATTGGTCTTCGTCGTTCCCATGATATGGGTGCCGGCCAGATGATTGCCGCCGCGGATCGCATAGCCTTGCCCCTCATAGGCCACATAGCCGAAATCGCTGGGGTCGTATTTGGTATGATCCTGCGCGCCCAGACGCGTAAAGACGGTGCGCGCAAACTGGCGGCCATAGGCGGCACCCTTCATGGTATATTCCGGAACCGTGAAGGACAGGATGGGCCGCATGTTGCCCAGAGCATCGGTATATTGCGGATCCACCGCGATGCGGTTGCTTTCGACGGGCATGACCTCGATCATGAATGCCAGCAGTAACTGCCGCGAAACCTGGTCGATCATGCCGCGCCGAAGATCCGCCCCGTAGAGGTTGTGATCATCCACCAGTTCGAGAAGGTCGGAGGTCGGCGCACCCGTGGCCCAACCCCAGCCGTCGTTATGGATATCGATGGCGAAGGCGGCCTGCCTTTCCCGGAAAGGGCCGTCCCGCAGGTCCACGATACCGCCCGTCGAACTGGTTCCGCGCATCGTGCCGCAGATTTCCGGCATCAGCGCCCAGTTCAGCAGATAGGCGTGGTCCATCAGATTGCGTCCGACAAGACCGCTGGTGCTGCGCAGGCCGGAGGCCAGCATGAGACGCGCCGTTTCGATCGCGCCTGCCGCAAGCACGAAAACCTTGCCCYTCACGGTGATGGTCTCGTGGGCCGGTGAGGCCGGGTCCTTGTAAATCTTCACCTCGAGAGAGCGGACTTTCCCGCTATCCGGATCGATGTYGACCTTCGATGCGACCGCCTGCGGCAACAGTTCGACAAGCTGCTCGCCCCTTTTCCCGTTTACCGCGAACGCCTTGGCAAGCGTTTTGCCGGAGTGGTAGCGCGCTTGCACGGGACAGAGCGGTACGCAGTTGGTGTTGCCCTGGCAGCGACCGCCCTCTTCGACCTGATGCGTATCGACTGCGCCGATGGGGCGGTAGCCCTTCCCACCGTCATAGGCCGGGTTCGGTATGCTGTTGCGCCCCTGCGGATAGGGCCTGACCTTCAGGGGATAGGTCTTGTCGTAAAGTTCGACACTGGTGCCTTCGATGCCCTTGTTGACCTGCTGATCCAGATAGGAAAGCGGCAGGCCGCGCATGGGAAAGACATAGTCGCCCGGGAAGGTCTGCCCCAAATATTGCTGATCTTCGACATCCGCCGATACGCCGATTTCCCGCTCGGCCAGGCGGTAATCATCCTCGACTTCCTCAAAGCTCAGCGGCCAGTCCAACCCTTGGCCGAAAATGGTGCGCGTTTTGAAATCCGAGCGAAGCAGGCGGGGCGTTTTCGCCTCCCAGTGCATGGTCGTTCCGCCGAAAATGCGGGTATATGTCGTATCGCTGACATAGGGGCCGGATTGAAC
>NZ_JBFUAY010000122.1:0-15928 GCF_056406015.1 Rhizobium sp. P1_E1
GAGGAAACCACAGCCGCCAGCATCACGCTCGCCAGCGAGGCCGAGCGCCTGCGCGAACTGGTCACGCAGTTCGAATTGGGCAGGACACAGCCCGACACCCGAACGTATCGCGACGCAGCCTGAACCGAGCGCGGAAAACCGACCGTGAAGGACTGAGAGTTTCGGGGCCGGGGGCGCGGAAAACGCGCCCCCGGCTGGCGCCGGCCGAAGGGGAGGGGGCAATCGGCCGGGTCAGTTCAACGGGGCTTCACCTGATGTGATCCGCTGCTCGTCTCCGGCAAACAGATGAACCGCATCGTGGATTGGCGCAATCCTCAGCACCTCGCCGGGGGCTGCCCTGATCCGGTCCCTGAAGACGCAAGTGAGCGTCTGCGTTCCCAACCGGGCGATGAGCAGCGTTTCCGAACCCGTGGGCTCGACGACCACCGTCGTGACCTCGATGCCGCCCGGGTCCAACCGGAGATGCTCGGGACGAATGCCGTAGGTCACGGCTTCAGGCGGACGGCGCTCGCTCGGCAGGAGCAGGCCATCGGCGGTTCGAAACCCATCTTCCGTCATGTTGCCGCTGATGAAATTCATCGCCGGCGAGCCGATGAATCCGGCGACGAAAAGGTTGTTCGGACGATCGTACAATTCCAACGGAGAACCCGACTGCTCGATCAGACCGTCCTTCATGACGACGATCTTGTCGGCCATGGTCATGGCTTCGATCTGGTCGTGGGTGACATAGATGGTCGTCGTCTGCAGCCGTTGATGCAATTCCTTGATCTCCGAGCGCATCTGCACCCTGAGCTTGGCATCGAGGTTCGACAGGGGTTCGTCGAAGAGAAAGACGGCCGGGTCGCGCACGATTGCCCGTCCCATCGCCACGCGCTGTCTCTGGCCGCCAGAAAGCTGCTTCGGATATCTCTCCAGGAGACTTTCGAGGCCGAGAATCTTCGCGGCGTTGCCCACCCGCTGATCGATCTCCGTCCGCGGCATTCGTTTCAGCCGCAGCGAAAAGCCCATGTTCTTTGCAACGGTCATATGCGGGTAGAGTGCGTAATTCTGGAACACCATGGCGATGTCCCGATCCTTGGGCGCAAGCTCGTTGACGATATGCTTTCCGATCTGGATCTGCCCTGAGGTAATGCCCTCCAGGCCGGCAATCATCCTCAAAAGCGTGGATTTGCCGCAGCCAGAGGGCCCGACCAGAACGACGAACTCGCCGTCGCCAATGTCGACCGATACGCCTTTGATGGCTTTGAACGCACCATAATCCTTGCGCGCATTGTTGACCGAAACATGGGCCATAACAGTCCTCCCGAAATCGCTATCAAAGTCCGCTCAGGACATTTCTCAAATAATCGAGGCCGAGGCGCTCGCCGTCTTTGCGAGCGGCTAAGTCCTTGCCCGGCCAGCCATAGGCGGCATCCTCATGTTCGATCGACAACGTGCCGTCGAAGCCAGCCCCGCGAGCCTGGCGCAGGAACCTCGGCCAATCGATGAGGCCGAGCCCCGGCAGCTTGTATTGCCACCAGCCCTTGCCGTGATAGCCGACAGCCTGCAGGCTCTCCGGATCTATTGCCGTGTCCTTGGCGTGAAGGATTGCAATGCGATCCTTCACCGTCGCCATCGCCTGGTAGGGATCGACGCCAATGCGAATGAGGTGGGAGGGGTCGAATTCCAGCCCGAACCGGGGATCCTTGATTCTCTGAAAAAGCTCCTGCCACCCTCTTGGCGTCGTTCCGATGAAATTGTCCTTGGGACCCGGCCAGTTCTCGATTGCGAAGGTCAGGCCGTAGGACTGCGTCTGCGCGATCAGCCCGTTGGCGAAATCGGCGAAATCATCATAGTTGGCTTCGTCGCTTGCGGTGTCGTCCCGGCCTGGGAAGATCACAAAGATTGGGACACCCGCTTCACCGATCGCGCCGGCAAATTCGGCGGTCTTCGCCCGAAGCGCCTCACGCTTTGCGCGGTCAGCATCGAGCTGATTGCCGAAATAGGTGATCGACGACACGAATAGGTTGCGGCTGCGTGCGAGCGCGACGGCTGCCTCCACCCGATCGGGCGTCTTGATATGGCCGCCGACATCGATCTCGATTGCGTCGAAACCTGCCGATGCGGCGAAATCCACCACTTCCTCCAGGGGGCGATCGTTGAATGTCGAGGTGTAAAAGCCGATCTTCACCAAAATCCTCCCGTCTTCACCAAAATCCGTGGGGCCTTGCCGGCCGTTTCAACTGTTCAGGCGGTCCATATTCTTGAGCGGCGAACGTGTGCGTTGAGCAGCATCCGCCGATGCGAGCATCAGGGCTGCTGCCATCGGCATGGCCGCCGCTCCCATGGCCGAGGCATCCTCTCCGAGCGAGGCGCGATGAAGCGAGGGAAGGCTGGTGTCCTCGGCATCGAGATGCTCGTGCACGTAGCGCAGCAATTCGTCGACGATGCGGATCGGCAGTCTGCCGCCGACGAGGACGGCGTCGGGGTCGACGATCATGCCGATATGCTTGACGGCGACTGCCAGATGCGCGCTCATTTCCTTCAGCCATTGCGACACGAGGCGCCTGCCATGCGCATCCAACGTCAGGAGATCGTGCGGAACACTCACCTCGACGCCGTGCTGCGCGAGGAAATCATAGAGGAAGAACAGCGAGAATATCTCGCCGAGAAGCTGGACCTTATGGGCCTTCCCGTCCCCGCCGTCGGCAATCGGAAGCCAGCCGATTTCGCCGCTGAGGCCCATGGCGCCGCGATGACCGTTGCCATCGAGCACGAGGCCACCACCCGGGCACGGATTGATGGCGATGTAGAAGAAGCTGCTGCTTTCGGCACCCAGTCCATAGTCGAGTTCGGCAAGGGCGGCGGCATTGGCTTCGTTTTCGATGAAGACGGGATGCTGCGTCAGGTTTTCCAATGCTGCGCGCACATCGAATGCTGTCCATTCCTGATAGGTCTTGGGCTTGCCGAGGAGCGAAATCTCGCCAAGCCAATCCGGCATCGCCAGACCGATGCCGGCGAGGCGCGCGTCGTCAATGAGCCGGCTGCGCTGGAAATGCGAAATCGCATCGGCCGTTAGCTGCAGGAATTCCGCCGGCAGGATGAAACGTTTCTCGTGATGCACGCGGGCGCGGACATTGCCGACGGCATCGACGGCCAGGATCGTCAGATGGTCGCGATCGATGTTGATGCCGATGGCAAAACAGGCATCCGGATTGATTTCGAGTTCGATTGCCGGCTGGCCTCTCAACCCGTGCCGCCGGCGGGCTTCCATGATCAGCCCCTCGTCCAGCAGGCGATCGACGATCCGGGCGATTGCCGGTTTGGTAAAACCCGTCCGCCTGGCGATTTCGGCGCGCGAAATCGGCGCCTGGCGATGAATGCAGCGCAGGACGACCGCCCTGTTGTGCTCGCCAGCATCTTCGACATTGGCGCCGGTCAGATCCGGGGACAGCCTGGCGCCGAGTGTCTGGTTCATGCTCGAAATCCTTCCTTGCGCATAGACTGACCGCTCATCCCTTGACTGCGCCGCTGGTCATCGCACCGAGGATCAGCCGCTGGAGCGACAGGAAGGCGACGATCGCCGGAACGACCGCGATCAGGCAGGCGGCGGCAAGCAGTTGGATGGACGAGTCGGTTTGCATGCCGCGGAAGTTAAAGATGCCGACGCCGATCGGCATCAGATCATTTTTCGTGAGCAACAGAAAAGGCACCAGAAATTGCGACCAGCCGGCGATCACCGTGATGATGAAGACCGAGGCTATGCCCGGCGCCGACAATGGCAGAACGATGCGCCAGAAGACGGAAAACCTGTTGCAGCCGTCGATCATGGCCGCTTCGTCGAGGCTGCGCGGGATGCCGTCGACCGTGCTCTTCAACAGCCAGGTCGCCAGCGGAACGCCCAGCGCGATGTAGACCATGACGACGGCAAAATGCGTATCCAGCAGGCCGAGACGGTTCATGTAGCGATAGAGCGGCACCATGATGACGAGCGGCGAGATCATCTGGAAGAGAAGCAGCCCCATCATCGACAGGCCCTTGCCCCGGAATTGAAATCGGGAAAAGGCGTAAGCCGCTGGCAGTGCGACGATCAGGACGCCCAGCCCACTGAGGGCGGCAAGCTTGAGACCATTCCAGAGATAGATCGGAAAGTAGCTGTTGTTCAAAACCGTGATGAAGTTATCGATGGTGGGATTGTTTGGAATATATCGCGCCGCGCCGCGATAGATCTCGCGCTTGTCACGCATCGCCATCGACAGGAGATAGGTGAGGGGGCCGGCGAAGAACACGAACATCACCAGCATGAAGAGATAGCTCATGGCATCGCCGAGCCGCGTTCCGGTCCGTCCGCTCATTGCTCTTCCTCCTTCGGCAGGAACGACGCATAGACGAAGGCGAGCCCGAGGCTGATGATCAGCATGAGCACGGAGAGCACGCTGCCGCCGGACAGGTCGTAGTTTCTAAAGACGATATTGAAGACGTAGAGTGAGATGACCTCGGTCGCACGCCCCGGACCGCCGCCCGTCAGCGTGATGATCGCATCGAAGGTATTCACCGTCTGGATCGTGATGAGGATCATATTGACCAGGATCGCCGCACGCAGCTGCGGAAGGGTAACGAAGAAAAACTGCTGCGATGCCGTCGCGCCGTCGACCTCGGCCGCTTCATAGAGCGAGGGATCGATCGACTTCAGCGCCGCATACATGACGACCATCGAAAATGCGGTGCCGCGCCATATGTTGGAGATGAGGGTGGACCACGGCGCAATAGCAGGGTCCGAGAGCCAGGCGACGGTCGGCATGTGCATCAGCCTCAGAATGCTGTTCAGCGCGCCATAAGGCGCTTCGGAAAAGAGCATCTGCCAGATGATGCCGCCGGCAATTCCGGGCACGACCCAGGCAACCAGCGCCGTCGTTCTGAGGATGGTGGTGCCGAACAAGCCGCGCTTTTCACCGCGGATGACCACGACAGCCACCGCAAGACCTAAAATCTGCTGACCGATGACACTGCCGCCGACAAAGATCAGGGTCGCCCAGAGAATGTCGGGCAGCTGCGGCGAGCTCAACGCATTGGTGATCGACCCCAGCGTATAATCCTGATTGTCGCCGATCAGCGTGGCGTTGGTGAATGAAAGTCTGAAAACGTCGATGACGGGATAAAGGTAGAAGATGCCGATGACGATGATCACGGGCATGATCCAGGGCAGGGGCGCGCCGGCAAAACGGCGCATGAACGATCTGCTTTGAGGCGGGCTGACAGCCTCGATGGCGATGGGGCTCATTAAAGCTTCTCTGTCCGGGTTTGGCTTGCGCATCGGCCCGAAAATCGGAATCGACTTTCGGAAAGCAGAATGCGTAGGTTCAAAGTGTTACAGCGTCCTTTGCGCGTATTAAAAGGCGCGCGCTGTAGGTCGACGGCGCCTGGCAGGCAGGCGCCGTCACGGTCGGAAGCACTAGAGACGCTTGTACGCCTCCAGCGCCGCGTTGAAGGCGGCATCCAAGGCGTCTTCCGGCTTTTTGGTCCCCGAGAGCACGTCGCCCATCATGATCTGGATCTGGTTGGAGATTTCGGGATAGATCGGCACACCAGGGCGCGCCTGTCCGTCGACCAGAGCCTTGGCGAAGGTCTTGTTGGCTTCAGTGGAGAAGACCTCATATTTGTCGAACAGCGATTTCCTGGTCGGCAACTGCTGCTGCAGCGCGTTTGCCGGGCCCATATAGACCTCGCGGGCGAGGTTGGCACACATCTCGACCTTGTCCTTGTCCTTGCTGAAGGAGGCGATCGTCCAGCCGCCGGTGCCGGTCGAGCGCTGATCGGCACTGGGACCGGGGATCGGCGAGAAGGTCCAGTTGTTGAACTCGTCTTCGTCGAGCGTGGCCTTCAGCTGCGCATATTGCCAGTTGCCGCCGATGAAGAGAGCTGTCGTCGCCGCTGCGGCCGCTGCATTCATATCGTCGTAATTCGCGATCGTGCTGACGCGCTTGGGCGCGGCGCCGGAATCGACGAGATCCTTGAAATAATTCAGCGCCTTCAGGAATTTCTCCTTGTTCTCGCCTTCGCCGAATACCGGCTTGCCCGAGTCGTCGACGAGCTTGCCGCCGAGCGCCCAATAATTCGCGAGCCAGTCGAACGTCGTCCCTTCCCAGCGCCCGCCATTGAAGAGAACGCCTTCCATGCCTTCCTTGGTGGAGGCGAGCGCGGCCTTTTTCAGGTCGTCCCATGTCTGCGGCGCATCCGCAACGATCGACTTGTTGCGGTAGAGCACACGAAGGTCCGTATCCCACCACCAGGCGCGGACCGTCTGGTCCTTATCGGTGATGCCGCTGCGGATGAAGGGGAACAGGTCATCCACTTCCTCCTTCGAAAAATACGGCGTGAAGTCCGCAAGCACGTGATTGACCATGAACTGCGAGAGGACGAAGGAGTCGACAGCGGCGCAATCAGGCGCGTTGCCGGCCTTGGCCTGCTCCAGCATCTTGGCCTGTTCCGTGCCRATGTCAGAGGACATGAATTGCATCTGCAATTTCCAGTCCGGATGCTTCTTGATGAAATCGACGAAGAGCTTCTGATAGCCCTCGGCGATCGCCGGATCCGAATTGTTGGGACTGTCGTTCGTCAAACGGACGACGAGGGATTTTGGCGCATCGGCAAGGCCAATCCTGTCCTTCGTGGCAAGTTCCTGGGCAAATGAAGTAGATGCTGAAAATAACATGGTGCTCAGCGCAAATACGCTGATGGTGGCGCTCTTCATGATGGGTCTCCTCCCCATTTTGAACGGATACAGCCTGGCGGTCGGTTGACCTCTCCTCATTTCCGTGCTGCATTAATTAGATTAAGTTACTTTGATTTGATGTCAAGCCACAGCTTGGGAGGCCAGAACCTGGGAGGTTGAGATGCTGGCGACAATCAACAGCAGCTAGTGCATAATTTCCGAAAATCGAGATCGATTTTCGGAAAAGGATCCGCGCCATTAACGTGATGGAGCGTCCTGTCGGGCGCACGGCGCATCGACCGCAGTTTTCCTGAAACAGAGAGAAGCCGATCGCGGATGGCCGCGATGGCAGGAGTGCGATTTTGCCCGGCTGCACGCCGGAGCTCAGCTCTGACACACCCGCGTCCGATAGGATGCGCTAGGGGAGGATAAGATGCGTTTACTCATTCTCGGTACCGGCGGAATGGCCAACCAGCATGCCGCCAAGTTCAAGGCGATCGAAGGCGTCAGTGTCGTGGGCGGCGTCGATATCGTCCCGGAAAGGCTCGCGGCCTTTTGCACCGAACATGGCATCGCCAACCATTTCACGACCCTTGAGGAAGCTCTCGCCTGGGGCGAATTCGACGCAGTGGCAAACGTCACGCCGGACCGCATTCACCACCCGACGACGCTGCAGGCGATCGCAGCCGGCAAGCACGTCTTCTGCGAAAAACCGCTCGCCACCGATGCGATCAAGGCCATGGAGATGACCGAAGCCATCGAGCGATCGGGCAAGGTCGGCATGGTCAATTTCACCTATCGCAACTCGCCGGCTCTCCAGAAAGGCCGGCAGATGGTGCTCGCCGGCGAAATCGGGCAAGTGCGCCATGTCGAGGCGTCGCATCTGCAAAGCTGGCTGGTCGGTCGTCATTGGGGCGACTGGAAGAGCGAAAGCAAATGGCTGTGGCGGCTGAGCAAAAAACATGGATCCAACGGCGCGCTCGGCGATATCGGAATTCACATCGTCGATTTTGCGTCCTACGGTTCAGGGCTTGACGTTGCCCATGTAT
Source organism: Rhizobium sp. P1_E1 (assembly GCF_056406015.1). Classification (NCBI taxonomy): domain Bacteria; kingdom Pseudomonadati; phylum Pseudomonadota; class Alphaproteobacteria; order Hyphomicrobiales; family Rhizobiaceae; genus Rhizobium; species Rhizobium sp. P1_E1. Next base: position 7,741 of record NZ_JBFUAY010000122.1, read on the forward strand.
TCGCGCGGCTGAAGACCTTCGACAAGGCGCCGGGCCACAAGATCGGCGAATATGATCTTGATGCGAATGACAGCTTTACGATGAATGTCGATTTCACCAATGGGGCGATCGGGACGATCCAGGCGACGCGCACCGCGGCCGGACAGATGGATCAGCTGCGCCTCAGGGTCTATGGCGAAACCGGCTCGATCGAGATGATCTACGATACCGGTAAATCGACACTTCGCGCCTGCCTTGGAGAAGACGTGCACACGGCGACCTGGCGTGACGTTCCCTTCGATCCGGTCGAGACCAACTACCAGCGTTTCGTCCAGGCCGTGCGGGCGGGAAAGACGCAGGAACCATCATTCCGGCGGGCGGCCAATATCCAGAAAGTCCTGGACAAGGCGCTGGCTTCCGATCTTAGCCACGCCGATGAAGCACTCGGCTGAGCCGGCCATCAGGCCGAAGCAGGCGGCAGCAGCAAAGTGTTGAGGAAGGGCAGGAGGGCTGCACCGAGCGCAACGCCGCCGCCACTGAAGCTCGCGGGTTTCATCGGCGAAATCCAGGGCGTCAGCAAGGGCCTCGTCGAGGTGTCGCGCCGCTCGATGGAAAGCTGATGGATCAGCGCTTCGATCACACCCTGTGGCAAATCGCTCCCGATCATGACGACGCTCGGAGCGAGGAATCCAGCCATGGCGATGATCGGGTCGAGCAGATGACCAGCGGCCTCCCRTATCCATTGCGACAGTGACGACGAGGGGAATTCTTCCCCCTGCAACAGGCGGGTGAAGTCCTGGTCGCCGATCCGCGATCGCAGGGATTCGAAACCGACGACGGTGTTCAGCTGGACATTATCCGGGCCGGTCAGCATTTCGCCGATGCTGCCTGCCCGACCATGCACGCCGGAATAGGGAATACCGCGAATGAGAAAGCCGGCCTGAACGTCGTCGTCGATAATGATCATCGCAAGTCCGCCTTCCCTGCCGGAGCTACCGATCGTGCGTTCGGCGAGAAGGCTCGCCGTACACTCGTTCTCGACATAAGGACGCGCGATCGTCGACATCGCGGCGATCTGATCGCTTTGATCCTGCGTCCAGTCGTTGGCGGCGATGCCAAGGCCGATGATCGGCAATGCGGCATGACGGTCGACCATATCCCTGACCGCCGCATGCACGAGGCCGACTTTGTCTGCGGGGTCCAGCTCGATATAGACCCGGTCATGGACCTGACCACTCAGATCGATGAGCACGGCCTCGCCACGCCTTTGGCGAAGCTTGACGCCGATCGAGAAAGCACCTTCCGGGCGCAAGGCAAACTCGGTAGCGGTGGCGCCTCCGCCAAGGCCATTGCGGCGGTTGGAGGTGACAAGCTTTTCCTCGGCCAGTCGGCGGAGAATATTGGTAATGCCGGGGCCGGTAAGGCCGCAATGCCGGCCAAGCTCCATCCGGGTTAGCGGGCCGTGGCGGCGGATGGCTTCCAGAATGACGCGAATATTTCGATCGGCAATTTCACCGGACCGCAGACCGACTGTTTTGGCGCGCGGGGCGCCTGTATCCTGGGTTTGAAGCCGACGCGGCCCTGATCGAAGATACCGCATAGTCGCCGTCCTTAGAGCTATACGACGCTTTTGTAACACGCCTTCGTCTGCCGCAATGAATTTCTTACGGACTTGACGGGAAATCAAAGTTACTTAATCTAAGGCTGCAGGCCTGCTTGGAGGAGAGGGCCGCGCAAATCGCGATCTTGATCGCGCCATCTTCATCTCCCCCAAACCATGACCATGACCCCAAAAGCATGACGACAAGATTGTCAGCCGTCGATTTTCAACAGGATAAGCCATGCCTCTGACCATTGCCCAGCGCCTCGATCGTCTCAAAGTTCGCATTGCCGAGTTGGCTCATTGGCGAGATCGACAAAGTGCCGCGATCGACGGCTGGACTTTCGAGAGCGAGCCGATCGCACATCACCAAGATTGGCCGCACCGCCAGGGGGTGGTGCATTTTGCCGTGAGCGCTGAAGCGCCGGAGGCGTGGCCTCTGGCAGATATTCGCCTGCAACTCGATCTTGGTGGCGAGAGCCTGATCACGCTGAGCTACCCCGACGGTCAGACCGAAACATTCGGTCTCGATCCCTATCATCAGGAATTCCCGGTGAAGGGTCGCCGCTTTTCGATCGCAACGGAAACCGTCGCCCGGTTTCCGTTCGGCGAGCCCAATCGTGCTCCGCGGCTCAACAAGGCCCGGTTTATCTGGCTCGATGGCCCGGCTCACCGCCTGCATCTTCTGTTGAAGCAGGTTGCCGAGGCAATCGATGTGCTGGGCGAGCATGAAGTCGTGCCGCATCTGATGGATGCCGCCGAGCATGCGTTGCGCAGTCTCGATTGGCCGTCGGATACGGCGGCTTATATCTCCCGCACATCCGGCGCCGTCATGCAGCAGAAGATTTGGGAACTGCCGGAGCTTGAAGCTAATCCGGCAGGCCTCACGGAAGAGCAAAGCGCTTCGGCAGCCACGGCCTTCGAGGCTCTGACGGCGCGGCTGAAAGAGTTGCAGAAGCGCTTCCCGCCGAATGGAGAACTGCTGCTGACGGGCCATGCGCATATCGATCTCGCCTGGCTTTGGCCCTATCGCGAGACGCGGCGGAAAATGCGGCGCACCTTCAATACGGCGCTCTCGCTGATGGAGCGCTCCGACGATTTCCGCTTCAATCAATCGACCGCCCATTATTACGCGCAGATGGAAGAGGAGGATCCGGAGCTTCTCGATCGCATCAAGAAGAAGGTCGCGGACGGAAAGTGGGAAACCGTCGGCGGCATGTGGGTGGAGCCCGACACGAACATGCCGACCGGCGAAAGTCTCGCCCGTCAGGTTCTCTACGGCCAGCGTTATTTCGAGAAGACCTTCGGCACGCGCCATACGGTCTGCTGGCTGCCGGATTGCTTCGGCTTTTCAGGCGCGCTGCCGCAGATCCTGAGACAGGGCGGTATCGACAGTTTCTTCACGATCAAGGTCAACTGGAGCGAGACCAATCATATTCCCTCCGACCTCTTCTGGTGGAAGGGCCTCGACGGCAGCCAGGTGCTGACCCATACGTTCGACAATCCGATGCAGGGTTATAACGGCTTCGTGCAACCCGATTGCTACGTGCCGACGTGGAAGAATTTCCGCGGCAAGACGCAGCACGATACCTCGCTTCTGGCCGTCGGTTATGGCGACGGCGGCGGCGGCGTCACGCCCGAGATGGTGGAGCGCGAAGTGCAGTTGCGCGATTTCCCGGCGATCCCGCAGGCGCGCTGGGGCACCGTCAAAAGCTATTACGAGCAGGCGCACCGCACCGCGGGGGAAAAGAGCCTTCCGGTGTGGGATGGCGAAATCTATCTCGAACTGCACCGCGCCACGCTGACGTCGCAAAGCGGCGTCAAGCGCAAGCACCGCCAGGCCGAACGTGCGCTGATCACCGCCGAAGCCATCGCTTCGCTTGGGCACATGCTCGGAGCAGACAAGCCCCAGAGCCTCGAAGCCGATTGGCGCGTCGTGCTGAAGAACGAATTTCATGACATTCTGCCGGGCTCGAGCATCCGTGAAGTCTATCAGGATGCGGAGCAGGAACTGGGCGGCGTCATCGACCGTGCCAAGATCGAGCAGGCGAGGGCATTGCAGGCGCTGTCGGCCAAGCTGCCGAAGGGCGGGGTTGGCGATGCCCTCGTCGTCGTCAATCCGTCTCTTGCGGCCAGACCGCTCAGCGCAACGCTCTCCGACGGCACGGTCGTCTCGGCCGCCGATGTCGTCGCCCCCCTGTCCGTCGCGGTCTTCGACAAGGGCACGCTCAAGCCCGCGAGTGGGCTGAAGGCCGGCCCCGGCCATCTCGAAAACGAATACCTCTCGGTCGCAATCGGCAAGGACGGGGCGGTCGTTAGCCTCATCCATAAGGCCACGGGCCGGGAAGCGGTCRACGGCTCGGCAAATCAGCTCTGGGTCTATCCGGCCGACAAGCCGCGCAACTGGGACGCCTGGGACATCGATGCGGATTATGCCGAAAAGGCCGTCCGCCTCGATGCCCCGGAAAGCATCACGCTCGTTGAAGAAGGGCCGCACCGAGCGGCGATCCGCGTCGTCTACCGCTACCGGAATTCGAGCGTCACGCAGACCTATGTGCTGACGGCCAACGCCAGGCGCCTCGACATCGAAACGACGATCGACTGGCATGACCGCCGCACCCTTCTGCGCACGCTGAACCCGGTCGCCGCATTGGCCCGGAAGGCAACGTTCGAATGCGCCTTCGGCATCGTCGAGCGGGCAACGCACACGAACACGTCCTGGGAACAGGCGATGTTCGAGGCCGTCGCGCACCGCTTCGTCGATATCAGCGAGCCGGGCTTCGGGGTCGCACTGCTCAACAATGCCAAATACGGTCATAGCGCCCGCGGCAATGTGATCGGCATGAGCCTCGTGCGCGGTCCGATCTATCCGGATCCGCTGGCCGATGAAGGCGAGCAGAGCTTTACCTATGCGCTGATGCCGCATGAAGGCACCTGGCATGAAGGCGGCGTCCTCGACGAGGCGATCGAGCTCAATCAACCGCTCGTCGCGGCTGAGGCCAGCGGCCTCTCCACCGGCACCTTCGCGCCGCTTGTGGTAAGCGGCATCCCTGTCGCGTTCTCAGGCCTGAAGCCGGCAGAAGAAGGCGATGGTCTCGTCCTGCGCCTTTACGAACCAGCTGGCCGGCGCGGCAACCTCTCCCTCGGCCTACCTTCCGGATGGGCAGCATCGCAGCCGCTGAACATTCTCGAAGAGCCGATGGAGCGGAAGGGACCTGCCGACATCATGCCGTTCGAAATCCGGACTTGGAAGCTGAAGAAAGCTTGAGGCTATGTCTTGGTCGACGGCTCTCTCTCACTTCTGTGCCGCGCAATGATCCGCGGCGCTCAACCAAGCTCAGCCCTCTAAACCAAGGCTCGCCAACAGCCGGCTGATATAAGCTTCCAACCCGCCGACCATGTCGAAGCGGGTGGGATCGCGCAGCCAGAGCATCTGAAGGCCGTCCATCACCGCGATCAGTTCGGCCGCTATTGCCCTGCCGTCAATCTTGCCGTCGATCGAGCCATCGGCGACGGCCTCTTCGAAGGTCGCGGCGATGTCATTCTGCAGTTGGGTGGCGCGATCGAGAAACCATCCTTTGGCCGGGTGATCCTTCATCAGGCTCTCGGCACTCAGGATGGCGAAGGCCCTGATGACCTCGACCATATCGGCGTTGCGGCGGAAGACCTCGACCATGCCCTTGAGCAGGCCGCGGAGATCGGAACGATGGGGCCTGATGAAGCTTTCGCTTTCGCGATCGCGCTTATCCAGAATGGCGAGCAGGAGATCGACCTTGGTCGGGAAATGGTGCAGCAGGCCGGGCAGCGACAGGCCGACGTCGCGGGCAACATCCGCGATGGCGGCATTCTGGTAGCCGTCTTCGGCGAAGCGCCGCATCGCAGCCGTCAGGATCTCCGCGCGGCGCGCTTCGCCCTTGCGGGATCTGCGTCGTCGCTTTTCGTCCTGTCCGGTATTCGATTCGGAAAACTCTGCCATCGCCTCTCCCGTCGGTTTCTCCGGCGCTCTTTATCCATACATTAGGCTTCGCCAGTTGACATCTTAAAAATACCGAGTACTCGGTAGGTTTACGAACTACCTTACGTGCTGAGAAGTGCGCGTTTGCCGCCGATGGGTTAGCACCGCGCTTGCTCCGGCAATACTTCACGGCAACCGAATTCCATTGAAGGGGAGGTTTGCATGATCGATTCCATTCTCGACAAGATGACGCTCGAGGAGCAGGTCTCCCTGTTGTCCGGCGCCGATTTCTGGACGACGGTTCCCGTCGAGCGTCTTGATGTGCCGAAGATCAAGGTGACGGACGGACCGAATGGCGCCCGCGGCGCCGGTTCGCTGGTCGGCGGCGTCAAGGCGACCTGTTTTCCCACCGCCATCGCGCTCGGCGCCACCTGGAATCCCGATCTGGTCGAGCGCATGGGTGTGGCGCTTGCCCACCAGGCGAAGAGCAAGGGTGCCGCCGTACTGCTCGCGCCTACGGTGAATATCCATCGTTCCGGCCTCAACGGGCGAAATTTCGAATGTTATTCCGAGGATCCGATGCTGACCGCGGAACTCGCCGTCGCCTATATCAAAGGCGTGCAGAGCCAGGGGATCGCGGCGACGATCAAGCACTTCGCCGGCAATGAATCCGAGATAGAGCGGCAGACCATGTCTTCCGATGTCGACGAGCGGACGCTGCGCGAAATCTACTTTCCGCCCTTCGAACAGGCTGTCAAACGCGCCGGCGTGATGGCCGTCATGTCCTCCTATAACCGCCTCAACGGCACCTATACGAGCGAGCATGAGTGGCTGCTGACCAAGGTGCTGCGCCAGGAATGGGGATTCGACGGCATCGTCATGTCCGACTGGTTCGGTTCGCATTCGACGGCCGAGACGATCAATGCCGGGCTTGATCTCGAGATGCCCGGCCCGGCGCGCGATCGCGGCGAGAAGCTGGTTGCGGCCGTGCGCGAGGGCAGGGTCGAAGCCGCCACCGTGCGGGCGGCGGCGCAGCGGATCCTGCTTCTACTCGAGCGGGTCGGCGCGTTCGAGAAGAAGCCCGACCTTACGGAGCAGGCGGTCGACCTGCCGGAAGACCGGGCGCTGATCCGGCGTCTCGGCGCAGAGGGCGCAGTCCTTTTGAAGAACGACGGCATACTGCCGCTTGCCAAGACGTCGCTCGACCGGATCGCCGTCATCGGACCCAACGCCGCGAGCGCGCGCGTCATGGGCGGTGGCAGCGCGCAGATCGCGGCGCATTACGTGGTCAGTCCGCTCGAAGGGATTCGAGCCGCCCTTTCCAATGCCAATAGCGTCAGCCACGCCGTCGGCTGCCGCCATAACCGTCTGATCGAGGTGGCCAAGGGAAAGATCACCGTCGAATATTTCAAGGGACGCGGCTGCCGGGGCACTCCGCTTCATGTCGAGACCGTCGACAAGGGTGAGTTCTTTTGGTTCGAACTGCCGGCGGCCGAGCTCGACCCCACCGATTTCTCGGCACGGATGACGATGCAATTCGTGCCGGGGGAGAGCGGCGATCATGTCTTCGGCATGACCAATGCCGGACTGGCGCGGCTCTTCGTCGATGGCAGGCTGACGGTTGACGGCCATGACGGCTGGGCACGCGGCGAAAACTATTTCGGCACGGCCAATGACGAACAGCGCGGCACGGTAGCGCTCGATGCGGGCAAAGCCCATGCCGTCACCGTCGAATATGACCCGCCGGTGGCGAACGAAGAGGGGATCAACCTCACGGCCATTCGGTTCGGCGTCGAAAAGCCCTTGGGCGAGGCCGATATCGAAGATGCCGTCGAGACGGCGCTGAATGCCGATGTGGCGCTTCTCTTCGTCGGCCGCGACGGCGAATGGGATACCGAGGGCTTGGACCTGCCCGACATGCGGCTTCCGGGGCGGCAGGAAGAGCTGATCGAGCGGGTTGCGGCCGCCAACGCCAACACCGTGGTCGTGCTGCAGACCGGCGGTCCGGTGGAAATGCCGTGGCTCGGCAAGGTTCGCGCCGTGCTGCAGATCTGGTATCCTGGGCAGGAGCTGGGCAATGCCGTCGCCGATGTCCTATTCGGCGATGTCGAGCCCGGCGGACGCCTGCCGCAGACATTCCCGAAGGCGCTTGCCGACAATTCCGCCATCACAGGCGATCCGGCCGTCTATCCGGGTAAGGATGGGCATGTACGCTATGCCGAAGGCGTCTTCGTCGGCTATCGTCATCACGATACGCGTGCTGTCGAACCGCTCTTCCCCTTCGGTTTCGGCCTTGGCTATACGCGCTTCAGCTGGAGCGAGCCGCGCCAGTCGGCGAGCGAAATGGGTGCCGAAGGCGTGACGGTCAGCATCGATCTGACAAATATCGGCGATCGGGCCGGATCGGAACTGGTACAGCTCTATGTGCGTTCGCCAAAGTCAAAGGTGGAGCGGCCGGACAAGGAACTGCGCGCCTTCGCAAAGCTTTCGCTGCTGCCCGGTGAGACCGGCACGGCCGAAATGAAGATCATGCCGCGCGACCTCGCCTATTTCGACGTCGGGGCCGGCGCCTTCCGCGCCGAAGCCGGCGACTACCAGCTGGTGGTGGCTGCGAATGCCGCGGATATCAGGTTCATCATCGATCTGCCGTCACC
>NZ_JBFUAY010000123.1:0-15766 GCF_056406015.1 Rhizobium sp. P1_E1
GCACCGTCACATCGACCGCTTCGAGGGCAACGGCGCCGGGTGTCGACGGCTCGCGCACAGGCCGCGTCACACGGCGCCCGACCATCAGTTCGGCGAGTTCCGCCTTGCTGGTTTCAGACGCCTTGCGTTCGGCGACCATCTTGCCGCCGCGTAAGACCACGATGCGGTCGGCCGCTGCCATGACCTCGTCGAGCTTGTGCGAGATGAAGATCAGCGACAGGCCCTGGCGGGCCATTTCCTTCAGCGTTGTGAACAGCCGCTCGGCTTCGATGTTGGTCAGTACTGCTGTCGGCTCGTCGAGGATCAGGATACGGGCGTCGTTGTAAAGCGCTTTGAGGATCTCGACTCTCTGCTGCTCGCCGACCGACAGGTCGCCAAGGCGGGCATCCGGATCGACCTTGAGGCCGAAGCGCTCGGAAATTGCCAGTAGCTTTGTCCGTGCCGCTGGCGTCCCCGAGCGCCAGGACCAGAGTCTTTCCGTGCCGGTCATGACATTTTCGAGAACGCTCAGATTGGGCGCAAGCGAAAAATGCTGATGGACCATGCCGACGCCAGCACGGATCGCTGCGCGCGGCTTGCCCGGCGGCACCTCCGTGCCCTCGATCAGGATTCGGCCGGCATCCGGCATGTAATGACCGAAAAGGATGCTCATCAGCGTGGTCTTGCCCGCGCCGTTCTCGCCGAGCAGGGCGACGACCTCACCCCCGCCAAGCGTCATGGAAATATCGTCATTGGCGAGATTGGCGCCGAAGCGCTTGCTGACGCCGATAATCTCCAGCACCGGCCCAGTCATGACGTCAGTCCTGCAACGGGAAAACGGTGCTGCCACCGCCCCTCGGCCTCCAGGCGTGCGGCAAGCGACAGGAGCCTCGGCTCGTGACCCATCGGCACCATGATCTGCACCGGCAGCGGCATGGCATGCTCATCCTGTCCGAAAGGCAGAGTCAAAGCAGGAAAACCCGAAATATTGGCGAGGCAGGCAAGCGGCGCAAATGCCGTCATCCGCTCGAGATGAAGATCCGTATCGGCATGATCGGACGGAAAGGAGCCGATCACAAGAGGCGCAGACGAAAGCATCGGCATGAGGATACAATCGATCCTGTCGAATAGCGCCCAGAGCTTATGGCTCACCAGGACGGCCTCGTTCAGCGTGTTCCAGAGCGATGTGACCGAAAGCGCCCGTCCGCGCGCCGCGAAAGCCTGCGTCAGAGGCTCGGCCCGGCTTTCATCAAGCGCCGCAGCCTTCATGAGCGCCGCAAGGTTGACGGAGACAATATCGGCGAAGGCGCGGCCGCTGGCGGCGACGCTCGATTCGAACTCGGCCCAGCTTAGCGGGACGATAACGTGCCCGTCACTCTCGAGGGCACGAGCCGCATCCTCGACGGCTGCGAGCCGATCACCCTCGGTCGGATAGGCCGCTCCGGTATCGATCAACAGGCCGATCCGCAGACGGCCGTTAACGATATCGACAGGGGAGGGATCCGCAAAGGGGCCTCGTGAATTGCCGCTCAGTTCGTCGAAAATCAGCGCCGTATCTCGCACCGAACGGCAAACCGCGAGTTCGCTCGCAATGCCGGCGAGGTGATTGCCGAAAGATGGTCCGCCGGGGATGGCGCCGCGCGTCGGCTTCATTCCAACAAGGCCGCAGCAGGCAGCCGGCACACGGATCGAACCGCCGGCATCGGTGGCATGCGCAATCGCGACGATCCCGGCGGCAACCGCTGCCGCCGCACCGCCGGAGGAACCACCCGCGGTCCGGGCCGGATCAAGCGGATTGCGGCAGATCGGCCCGATTGCCGGTTCGCTGGCAAGCGAAAGGCCGAATTCCGGGCTGGTTGTCAGGCCGAACAGGCAGAAGCCGGCGTCGCGGAAACGGTCAGCCAGATCGGAGTCCGTTTCGCCGCCTTTTCTTTCGAAGAGACGGGAGCCGGCCGTGACCGGCAGCCCGGCGAAGGGGCCGCCAAGATCCTTCGCCAGGATCGGCACGCCGGCAAACGGCCTGTTGGAAAAGCGTTCGGGCTCGCTCCGATTTTCCCGGTCGCGGCCGTCGGCCGCGGCGAGACCCATGGCGGCATCGAGATAGGCGATGGCGCCGAGCGGCTCCTGCCGCTGAGCTGCGGCAAGAGAAGCCTGCATCGCCTCTGCAGCGCTCAGATTRCCATTTCTGATCGCTGCCGCCAGATCCGTCGCATCGTCCTTCATGAGCCGAATTACTTCGGCTCGTCCATCATCTTCGGAACTTCGAAGGTGCCGGCCTTGATCTCAGCCCGCTTGGCTTCCATCGCAGCCTCCGCATCGGCGGGTGCCACGCCCTTGACGAAGACGATATCGCTGCCGCCTTCCTTCATCAGGCCATAGGACGTGTAGTTCCTGCCGACCGGCTTTCCGGCAGCGACATCGGCGATCGCAGCGTCCAGGATCGGCCGGAAATACCACATGGCGTTGGCAAACACCGTATCCGGATAACGTGGCGTATAGTCGATCAGCGAGCCGACCGACTTGATGCCGCGCTCCTTGGCGGCATCGGCGGTGCCGATGCGCTCGCCGAACAGGATGTCGGCGCCGGCGTCGATCTGGGCAAGACCGGCTTCGCGAGCCTTCGGCGGATCGAAGAAGGTGCCGATGAACGAGACGAGGTGCTTCGCGTCCGGATTGACCGCCTTGACGCCGGCCGCGAAGGCATTGATCAGCATGTTGACCTCGGGGATCGGAATGGCGCCGACCGAACCGACGACATTCGACTTGGTCATCTTGCCCGCCAGCATGCCGGCAAGATAGGCGCCGTCATGGTTCCAGGTACCGAAGACGCCGAAATTGTCGCCGGCCTGCTCGCCGCTCGAACCCAGGACAAAAGCGGTATCGGTGTAGTCGGCCGCGACCTGCCGGGCCTCTTTCTCCACCGCATAGGCCTCGCCGATAATCAGCTTGTTGCCCTGTTCTGCATATTCACGCATGGCGCGGGGATAATCGGTGCCGGAGACGCCTTCGGAGAAGACATATTCGATGACGCCTTCCTTGGCCGCGTCCTGCAGCGCCTTGTGCAGACAGGAGTTCCACGCATTTTCAACCGGCGACGCATGAATGCCGGCAACCTTCAGCGGCGCGGCGGCTCTTGCCAGCGGGGCAAAGCCGCTGACCCCAAGCGCAATGCCGGACGCGATCACTGCCCGGCGTGAAATCAGGATATCTTTGGTCATTGATTGTTCCCCTTTTTTACCATTTGGTTCAAAAATCATAGTAGCGCCCAAAAATGTGTCAAGGAGCGAATGGGCTTAAAAATCAGGCTGTTCAATCTGTTGCGCCTTGTGTTTTGCAGCCAAATTTTCCGAACCTGTGTGTCGTCGCGGCTTGGCGCGACGACATTGGCAGGATATGCAAGGAGGATAGGGGTTGGGGAAAATGAAAATGGGGGAAGATGAGGACGCTTCGCGGCGACCGATCGCGAGCCGATCGTCGTCCTGGGCGATCGGCACCAGCGCATGGCTGGCGCGCACCGGCGTCACGCCGAACGGCATTTCTCTACTGTCGATCCTATTTGCCGGTATCGGCGCAGCGCTTATCCTGCTTACATCACATCCGATTGCGATGGTCTGTGCGGCGATCTCGGTGCAGTTGCGGCTAGTCTGTAATCTGCTCGACGGGATGGTCGCGATCGAAGGCGGCAAGAAAACCAAGAGCGGACCGCTCTATAATGAATTTCCCGATCGGATCGCCGACAGTCTGCTTCTTGTCGCGGCCGGCTATGCCTGCGGCTTTGCCTGGCTCGGCTGGTTAGCTGCGCTGCTTGCTGCACTCACCGCCTATATCAGGGTCTTCGGAGGAGCGGTCGGTCTTCCCCAAGACTTCAGCGGCATCATGGCCAAACAGCGCCGCATGGCGGTACTGACCGCGGGCCTCGTTGCCCAGAGTATCGAGACGCTGATATCCGCCAGCAATTGGTCGCTGATCCTCGCGTCGGCGATCATCGCGGCCGGAAGCCTCATCACCTGCATCACACGCACGATAACGCTTGCCCGTTCGCTGGAGAGACCATGATCGCGCTCGTCCGTCGCCTTCTCGTGCTGTTCGTCCGTATTCTGGTCGGCGCCCGAAGCGAATGGCGAGGCTGCACGCCCGATCCCCGCCGCCGCATCTATTTCGCCAATCACAACAGCCATGTCGATACCGTCGCCGTCATGGCTGCCCTGCCGTGGCCTGTGCGCCGGCTGACCCATCCGGTCGCCGCACGAGATTATTGGGGAACCAATGCCTTTCGCCGGTTCATAGCGGAGAAGTGCCTGCGCGCCGTCCTGATAGACCGCAAACCTCTGCCCGACAGCAATCCGCTGGAACCTCTCGAGCGCCTGCTCGAGGAAGGCCGTTCGATCCTGATTTTTCCTGAGGGAACGAGAAGCGCCACCGATGAGGTCGCCCCGTTCCGCAGCGGCATCTATCGCCTCGCCTGCCGTTTTCCGGATGTCGATCTCGTGCCGATCCATCTCGATAATCTTCAGCGCATCCTGCCGAAGGGAAGCATGCTGATCGTCCCGATCACCTGCACGGCGCGCTTCGGCAAGCCGCTCCGCGTCGAACCGGGCGAGGAAAAGACCGAATTCCTGGCCCGCGCCCGTGCCGCGGTCATTGAGCTCGCGGACGGGGGGCGCATTGCATGACCAGCATTTTCTCCATCGTACTGGCCGCCATCCTCGGCCTGCTTGCCGTCGCCTCCGCGGTCGGTTTCATTCTGCAGCGGCGCGCAACCGAGCCCGGCTCCGTCGCCACCGTCCAAAATCTCAACGCCCGTATCCGCTCCTGGTGGATCATGGTCGCAGTGTTCGGCGGCGCAATCCTGCTTGGCGACACGGCGACAGTCATCCTGTTCGCATTCCTATCCTTTATGGCGCTTCGCGAATTCTGGACCCTGACACCATCGCGGCGCGGCGATCATCTGGCGCTTTTCCTGTCCTTCTTCGTCGTCTTGCCGCTGCATTACGTGCTGCTCGGAACGGAGTGGTACGGCCTCTTTGCGATCTTCATCCCGGTCTATGCCTTCCTGATCCTGCCGGCGGTGGCGACCTTGACGGGTGACGTCAACGAATTCCTCGCCCGCAGCGCCAGGGTGCAATGGGGATTGATGCTGACGGTCTATTCGATCAGCCATGCTCCCGCACTTCTCATGCTGGAGACCGGCACGCCGCCGGCGCTCCTTCTCGTCTATCTGGTCGTGGTCGTGCAGCTCAGCGACGTCTTCCAGTATGTCTGGGGCAAGCTCCTCGGAAAGCACCGTTTCTCGCCGAATATCAGCCCGTCGAAGACGATCGAAGGGCTGGTTGGAGGCGGCGCCTCGGCCATCCTTGTGGGAACGTTGCTTTGTCGCCTGACGCCGTTCTCACCGCTGCAGGCCGCAGCCATCAGCACGGTCATCGTCGTCGCCGGCTTCTTCGGCGGCTTCGTGCTCTCGGCCATCAAGCGCGATCTCAATGCCAAGGACTGGGGCTATGTGATCGAGGGCCATGGCGGCGTGCTCGACCGCTTGGATTCCATCACCTTCGCAGCGCCGCTGTTCTTCCACATCGTCCGCTATTGGTTCACCACGTAGAAGCTGGTTTTGGCTAAAGCCGGTCGATCTCCTCGAGGCTCTCGAACAGCCGGTGCTGAACATCCCGCTCCTGCTTGCTGATGGCGGTCATCAGCTTGCCCATCGTTCCCCGCAGGCCGTGCAACTCGTCGACCAGCTCCATGACGATATCGACGCCGGCTTCGTTGACACCCATGTTTCCCATGAGGTCCAGGATGAGTCGGGCGCGTGCGACATCGGCGTCGCGAAATTGCCGTTGGCCGCCTGACGTCTCCGGGATCAGCCAACCCTCTTCGACCCAGAGGTCAAGCTGGACGATGTCGATTTTCAAGTAAAGACGGAATTCGAGATCATCCATGATCAAGCCTCCATGTTCTTTCTCGGATCGTAGGAGTTTGCTGTTGCCCATTCCTTCATGAAGGCCGTCAGCCGTTCATCCGGGGCGTCGGGCAGCACAATCTTCAGCGAAATGTAGACGTCACCATGTTCGCCGCCGCGTTTTGCAACACCCTTGCCCTTGAGACGCAACACCTTGCCGCTGTTCGAATGAGGCGGCAGCGTCAGATTGACTGCTCCGGACGGCGTCGGCACACGAACCTTGCCACCGAGCACGGCCTCGCTGAGGGAGATCGGCAGTTCCAGGCGGATATCGTCACCGTCTCGCGTGAAGAAACGGTGCGGGCGGACACGGATTTCGATCAGGGCATCGCCCGCCGGTCCGCCTCCGATGCCAGGCTCGCCCTTGCCGCGCAGCCGCAAGGTCTGGCCGTCGCGCGTCCCCGGCGGGATCTGCACGTCAAGCGCCGGACCATTCGGCAGCTTGACTTCCGTCCTGGTGCCGTTGGCGGCCTCGAGAAAATCGACCTCCATGGAGAACTGGCGGTCCCGGCCACGACCATGGTTCTGGCCGCCTCCCGCCCGGCGCGAAAAGAAGTTGGCAAAGATATCGTCGGCATCGCCGAAATCGGCAAAGCCGGCACTGTTGTGATAGGGATCGCCAGGGCCGCTCTTTGAAGCATAGTCGCGGTAATAATTGCGCTGCGCCCGCTCGGCGCCTGTTATATCGATCTCGCCGCGATCAAAGCGTCCGCGTTTTTCCTCGTCGCTCAAGATCTCGTAGGCGGTTGAAATTTCCTTGAACCGTTCCTCGGCCTTTTTGTCGCCGGGGTTGAGGTCGGGGTGAAGTTTCTTGGCGAGCTTGCGGAACGCGCTTTGAATATCCTTTTGCGTCGCATCCCGCTTTACGCCCAGAAGCTCATATGGATCCTGGCTCATGCATATCTCCGGTCAGGCAGCGAATACTGCTGGTTGGCTTGGGGATGATATAGGTTGTCGGGCCGCCGCCGGGGAGGGGAGGCCGGTCGCTCTGATCGACTTCATCAATCCGCAGCGGAACTAAAACAACGCCGCGTCTTCCACTTGAGGCGCCAAGCCTTCATGCGCGGGATCGGGTCGCCGGTCGATGAGAACCGAGCACCCGGCGTGGCGCACGACCTTGTCGACGATCGAGGAGAAGACGTAGTCGGTGATATCCGTCACATGGGATGAAAGCAGGATGAGATCGGCCGATTTCTGCCTTGCGACGGAGACGAGCACGGAGGCGGCAACGCCGATACGAACCTCGATGGTTGCCGGAACTCCCATCTCTTTACAAAGCGATGCAAGTTTCTTTTCGGCGTCGACGATCGCGGTCGTTTCGAATTCTTCGGGAAGCTCCGTCAGGTGACGGTGGGGGATACTCTCGATGACGTGCATGACGACGAGGCTTCCGCCTTCATCCACCAGCGCAGCAGCCCGACGCAAAAGGCGGCTTGCCGTTTCCCGGGAGCCCATGCCGATGCCGCAGATGATCGTTCGATACATTGAAATCCATATCCTCGAATGCGAATGATAACACCGATCATACCGGTGTCGACCATCCCGGCATTGACGAATATCAACAAAAAGCGCCGCAACGGCAGCGCGCATGAAACGGCCAGCTGCTTGTGAACGAACCTCCGGCTGAATCGTCGCAGTTGACGGCATGGCCATCAGCAGCATTTCTAACCCGATGTCGTCACTGATTGAGGTTCATATGCCGAATTTTGCGATTATCGGATCGGGTGCGATGGGAAGTGCTGTCGCCAAACGGCTGATCGACCACGGCGCCACGGTGCTGACTTACCTCGAGGGCAGGAGCGAGCAGACGATTGCGCGGGCAAAGGCAGCCGGCATGGTGCCGGTCGGCCGCCAGGAGCTGACGAAGGCCGAGCTGATCCTGTCGATCGTTCCGCCATCGGAGGCGATCAAGGTCGCCGACCTCGTCGCGGACATATCGTCGGGGATGCCGGCCCCGCCGCCCTTCGTCGACCTTAACGCAATTGCGCCGAAAACGATGCAGGCGTTGGCGGCACGCTTCGAAAGCAGCGGCGTCGAAGTGCTTGACGGTGCGATCATCGGCGGGCCGCCGGTCCCCGGCAAATCAGGTCCGACCATCTATATCAGCGGCGATACCGCGGAGCGGAGCCGGCTGCTCGAGGATTGCGGCCTCAGGATCCGCAGGCTCGACGGACCGCTCGGCGCCGCCTCGGCCCTGAAGATGTGTTATGCCGGCATCAACAAGGGATTTACCGGCCTCGGCACCGCCATGCTGCTTGCCGCATCGCGTTCGGGTGCTGCCGAAAGCCTGAAAGCCGAACTCTCCGAAAGCCTTCCGGACGTCGATCGCAAGCTGTCGAGATCCATTCCCGACATGTACCCGAAGGCCTATCGATGGGTCGCCGAAATGCAGGAGATTGCCGATTTCCTTGGAGACGATGATCCGGCGGCGACCATCTTCCGCGGCATGGCGGACCTCTTTGCCAGGATGGCTGGCGACGTGGGGGGCAGCCGCGTGCTCGTCGGACAGCTGGACGAGATCATCGCTTCCTCGGGAACCGAAAACTGATCGCAATGGTCAAGCAATAGTCGCGGCAACCGAATATGAGAGATGGAGCCATGGGCTTTCCAACACTCTGACGATTGTGTGAACCTTCTCCGACACCTCTGACAAAACCTCATCGCCTCTGCTATGTCAGGAAAAATGCGGCGGCCCCAACCGGCGTCGCGCTCTGTCCGATCAATGCCAGGAGTTTGAAAGATGAGCGGTTCTCCCGATTATACACCCCCGAAGGTCTGGACCTGGAACAAGGCGAATGGCGGCCAATTCGCCAGTATCAACCGCCCGATATCAGGGCCGACGCATGACAAGGAGCTTCCGGTCGGCCGCCATCCGCTGCAGCTCTATTCGCTCGGCACCCCGAACGGCCAGAAGGTCACTATCATGCTCGAGGAGCTGCTGGCCCTTGGCCATGAAGGTGCGGAGTATGACGCCTGGCTGATCAAGATCGGCGATGGCGACCAGTTCGGCAGCGGCTTCGTCGCGGTCAATCCCAATTCCAAGATACCGGCGCTGATGGACCGCAGCGGGCCAAAGCCGATCCGTGTCTTCGAATCCGGCGCCATCCTGACCTATCTCGCTGAAAAGTTCGGCGCCTTCCTGCCGACTGAACCGGCCGCCCGCGCCGAATGCCTGTCATGGCTGTTCTGGCAGATGGGAAGCGCCCCCTATCTCGGCGGCGGCTTCGGCCATTTCTACGCCTATGCGCCGACGAAGATCGAATATGCGATCGACCGCTTCGCCATGGAAGTGAAGCGTCAGCTCGACGTGCTCGATCGTCGCCTTGCCGAAAGCGAGTATCTGGCAGGCAGCGATTATACGATCGCCGATATTGCCGTCTGGCCCTGGTATGGCGGGTTGGTGAAGGGCTGGACCTACGGCGCAGCCGAGTTTCTGCAGGTGGAAGAGTATAAGAACGTGCTGCGCTGGGCAGACAGCATCTACAGCAGGCCGGCCGTGCAACGCGGCCGGATGGTCAACCGCCTCTCCGGCGAGCCCTCGAGCCAGCTGCACGAGCGCCACGACGCCAGCGACTTCGACACCAGGACGCAGGACAAGCTCGCTGCCGCCGAGTAAGCAAGCGGCCCCAGCCACGTGTCTCAGCAACAAATGATGCTCCGCCGCCTGGAGGCGGCGGAGCATCTGCATGCTGTCAGAACTCAGTTCTTGACCGTATCTTCAAGGAAGAACCGGCCGAGCGGGTTCTGGTAGAAGTTCTCGATATTCTTGCGTGAGACGTTGATATAGGGGCTGTAATAGAGGTCGATCCAGTTGACGTCGTCCTTGGCCATCTTCTGCAGATCGACATACATCTGTTCGCGCTTCTTCGGATCGAGCTCGAGACGCGCCTTGGCAACCAGTTCCTTCACCGCCTCGCTCTTGTAATTGGTCGAGTAGTTGTTGTTGGAATCGTGGCCGAGGACGAAGGTGGTCTTCTGGTCCGGATCGAGAATGTCGTTGGTCCAGTAATTGACCGAGACGTCGTAGTCGCCGGCAACGATCATGTCCCATTCCTGGCTTGGGTCGACCTTCTGCAGATTGGCGGTGATGCCGGCCTTCTGCAACTGCTGCTGGACGAGCACAGCCGTCTGTTCGTCGACTTCGTCGCCGGCGCGCACCAGATAATTCAGCGTCAGGTCCGAGGCGCCGGCGGCTGCCAGCAGCTCCTTTGCCTTTGCGGGATCATAAGGCCGCTGCAGATTGTCGGCATAATAATAGAGGGCGCCCTTCGGAATGTAAGAGTTGGCGACCGTGCCCTGGCCGAAGGTGACGGTATCGACGATCGCCTTCTTGTCGATCGCCAGGTCGAGCGCCTGGCGGACTTCCTTCTTGCCGAGCGCGCCATGCGCATGGTTGATCAGCAGATGGTCCTCGCGGGTCGAAGCGTCGATATCGACGTTGAGGTTCGGGTCCTTCTTCAACTCMTCGACGCGGGAGAAGGGCACGAAGATCGCCGTATCCAGCTCACCCGCCTGGACGTTCAGCATGCGGGTATTGTCGTCAGGCACCGAGATCCACTCGACGCCGTCGAGCTTCACCCGGTCCGCCTGCCAGAAATTCGGGTTCTTCTTGAGAATGACGCGGTCGCCGCGCCGCCATTCCTCGACCACGAAGGCGCCGGATGCGATCGGCTTTTCGCCATAGGCATCGGGACCAAGCGATTCCATGCCCTTCTTGGAGATGACGGAGGCATTCGGCAGCGCCAGCGTCGAAAGGAACGGCGCGGACGGGTTCTTGAGCTTGATCGTCAGCGTGTGGGCGTCAGTCGCGACCGCCGTGTCGATCACCTTGTAGGAATCGCTCCAGAGCGAGGCCGCGTCATCGCGGATGCGCAGCAGGCTGTAGGCCGCGTCTTCCGCCGTCAGCGGCGAACCGTCGGAAAATTTCGCGTCGCGGATCTTGAACGTGTAGGTCAGCCCGTCATCCGAGGTGGTCCAGCTTTCGGCAAGGCCCGGCTCCAGTTTCGTGCCTGTCTTGTCGACGCGGATCAACACGTCGTAGACGTTGGAGAACACCCAGTTGTCGATGTTCTGCGCAGTCTTGATCGGATCGAATGTCGTCGAATCCTCGCGGCGGCCGATGGTGAGTACACCGGCGGCCTCCGCATAGCTTGCACTGAGCGTCAGGCCGGCGAGCAAGGCTGCAAGCCCGATTGATTTCCACCTGTTTGTCATGAGTTCGTTCCCTTCGTTGTTATGGCATGCGTTTGATGGGCTGGATCGGCATCGAATGCGGATCGTCCTTGCCGTCGGCGTCTTGAAGCAGCCGCTTGTCAGGATCGATGTCGGGAATGGCGGCGATCAGCGCCGCCGTATAGGGATGTTTCGGCCGCGCGAAGACCTCTTCGGAGCGACCTTCCTCGACGATCTCGCCGCGATACATCACGACGACTCGTTCACAGAGATTGCGCACGATGGCGAGATCATGGGCGAYGAAGATCAGCGTGAGATTCATCTTCGCCGTGAGCTCGCGGAAGAGTTCGATAATCTGCGCCTGGATGGTGACGTCGAGGGCGGCCACGCATTCGTCGGCGATGATCATCTTCGGATCGACGGCGAGGGCACGGGCGATGCCGGCGCGCTGGCACTGGCCGCCGCTCATGCTGCGCGGTTTGCGGCCGGCGAATTCACGTTCGAGGCCGACGAGATCGAGCAGTTCGCCGATCCGCGCCGAGATATCGGCCCTGGCGACCTTGCCCTGCACCTTCAGCACCTCGGCCAGCATCTGCCCGATCGTCAGCCGCGGATTGAGCGCATTGTAGGGGTCTTGGAAGACCATCGCCGTCTCGCGCCTGAGCTTTGCCAGGCCCGCGCTTTTCTGCAGCGCCAGATCGACGCCGTCGAAAGTGACGTGGCCTGAGGAAAGTGGGGTGAGGCCGAGCACGGCGCGGGCAAGCGTGCTCTTGCCGCTGCCGGATTCGCCGACGATGCCGACCGTCTCGCCCGACATGATCTGCAGGCTGACGCCGGCAACGGCGCTGACCATCTTGGCACCGCCCCTGAGCAGGGCGCCGCCCGCTCTGAAGCGCACGTGGAGATCATCGATTTCGAGCAACGGTCTCGCCGGGTTGCTGGCTTGGGCAAGCTCGGGCAACGGCGCTGATATCGCGCCCGGCAGGGATGGGTGGCTGTTGATCAGGTTGATCGTATAGGGATGCTGCGGCCGCGCCAGGATCGTCCGCTTCGGCCCCTCTTCGAGCAGTTTGCCGCCGCGCAGCACGGCGATGCGGTCGCAGGTCTGGGCGACGATACCGAGATCGTGGGTGATCAGAATGATCGACAGGCCGCGCCGGTCGCGAATGTCAATCAACAGCCGCAGGATCTGCGCCTGAATGGTCACGTCGAGTGCCGTCGTCGGCTCGTCGGCGATCAGGATCTTCGGATTGCAGGACAGCGCCACGCCGATCATCGCCCGCTGCCGCATGCCGCCGGAAAATTCGTGCGGATAGCTATCGTACTGGCGCTTCGGATCGGGGAAGCCGACTTGCGCCAGGATTTCCGTCGCCGCGACGCGGGCCTCCCGGGTGTTGAGGCCCTGGTGATAGCGGATGCCCTCGGCGATCTGATCGCCGATCCGCATCACCGGGTCGAGATGGCTGGTCGGGTTCTGGAAGATCATGCCGATCTCGCCGCCGCGCACTTTCAGCATCTCGCCATCGTCGACCCGCATGAGGTCGCGCCCTTCGAGCAGCACGCTACCGCTTTCGATCTTCAGCAGCGAGGAGGGCAGCAGGCGCACCAGGGAACGGCAGAACAGGCTCTTGCCCGAGCCGCTCTCACCGACGAGACCGAGGATCTCGCCCTTGCCGAGGTCGAGCGAGACCGCATCGAGCAGCGTGCGCGAGCCGAAATCGACATGCGCCTTGACTGTGAGATCACGGACGGACAGCACGGAGCCGCTCATTCGTGCACCCCCAGCAGTTCACCGAGCGCGTCGCCCAGCATGCTGAAACCGAAGGCGAGGCAGACGATGGAGAGGCCGGGAAACAGCGTGATCCACCATGCGGTGGTGATGAAGCTCTGTCCTTCCGCGACCATGACACCCCATTCGGCGATCGGCGGCTGGACGCCAAGGCCGAGATAGCTGACAGCAGCGCCGCTGAGCAGCACCAGCGTCGCATCCGACATCGAAAAGACAATCGAGCCGGCGATCGCGTTCGGCAGCAGGTGGCGGAACATGATGCGTGGGCGGCTAAAGCCGAGGCTGACGGCAGCAACGGCATAGTCGCTGCCCTTCAGCACCAGCATCTGCGCCCGGATCAGCCGCGCATAGGAAACCCAGCCGACCAGCGCCATGGCGATATAGAAACTGCCGAGGCCTGGGCCGAGGATCGCGATGATCGACAGCATCAGCACGAGGAAGGGGAAGGCGAGGATGATATCGACGAGGCGCATGAACAGCGCATCGACGATCCCACCGAAAAAGCCGGCGATCGTGCCGACTGTCGTGCCGATCACGAAGGGGAAGATGACGCCGATCAGCGCCATCTGCAGGTCGAGGCGCGCGCCCCAGATAACGCGGGAGAGAACCTCGCGGCCGAAATTGTCAGTGCCGAAGGGGTGCAACAGCGAAGGCGCCTGCAGGCGCACCTCGGCATTCTGCATGATCGGGTCGTAKGGCGCGATGATGGGCGCACCGATCGCCAGCAGGACGAAGAACAGCAGCAAGCCGGCACCGACGGCAAGCATCAGCCGCCGGCCGAAGAACCGGCGCCAGCCGAGAGATGCGGGGGCACTCGCCTCGATGCTCATAGCTTCACCCTCGGATCGACTGCGACGGTGACGATGTCGGCGATGAAGTTGATAAGCACGGTGGCGCAGGCAAAGACCATGGCGACGCCCTGGACCACCATGTAGTCACGCGAGAATATCGCCCGGACCAGCAGCTGCCCCATGCCGGGCAGCGCAAAGACGCTCTCGACCACCACCGTACCGCCGATCAGCCAGCCGATGTTGACGGCGAGCAGGTTGATCGTCGGCACCAGCGAATTCGGCAGTACATGCCGCCAGAAGACGATACCTTCGGGCATGCCGCGGGCGCGCGCCGCCGTCGCAACATCCGATTTCAGCTGGTCGATCATCGCCGCCCTCAGGCTGCGCGTCAGCACGGTCGAAAGTGACAGCGCCACCGTCAGGCTCGGCAGCACGAGATGCGACAGCTTTTCGCCGATCGTCGCACCATAGCCCGAGACCGGCAGCACACCGAGTTCGACGCTGAAGAGGATGATCAGCATCAGCCCCAGCCAGAAGGGGGGGAAACCGATGCCGAAGGTCGAGACGATGCGCACCGCATGATCCGGCGCCCGGCCGGCATTACGTGCGGCGATTGCGGCCATCGGCACCGCGATCAGGACCGAAAGCACGACGCTGGAGACGACGAGCGCGAGTGTCGGCTCGATACGGGTGACGATCAGCTTCAGCACGTCGATCTTGTAGAGGATCGACTTGCCCATCTCGCCGTTGGCGAGGTTCTTGAGGAAATAGACATATTGCAGCCACATCGGCTGGTCGAGGCCGTACTGGGCGCGAATGCTGGCAAGCGCTGCCGGCGTCGCGCGCGTCCCGAGGATATTGCGCGCCGGATCGCCGGGGATTAGCCGGACCAGAATGAAAGTGATGACGCTGATACCGAAGATGACGGGCAGGAACTGCAGCGGTCGCGTCAGAACGAATTTATAGCGATGCATGACGGCGATCGCCCCCTTGTCTTCGTCGGGTTCGGTCCGCTCCCTCTTGCATCAGCCTGCCTCGTGCCGGTCGAGAAAATCGAGAAGCGCCGGATAATAATCCTGCGGGTTCTCATAGAACGGCATATGGCTGGCATTGGCAAATACCTTGAGCTCGGCATTCGGCAGCGCAAGCTTCATCCTGAGCGCACAGGCCGGCGTCAGCTCGTCATGCTCTCCCGTCGTGATGAGCACCGGCAGCGTCAGCCGCGGCAAATCGGGGATGCGGTTCCAGTCCTTGAGGTTGCCGATATAGAGGAACTCGTTCGGCCCCTGCATCGTCTCATAGGGCGCCATGTTCCAATCGTCGAGCGAGCGGCGCACCGGCGCCGGCCATTCCGGCAGACGGCAGACGTGGCGATAGTTGAGGATGGTGACGGCAGCGAGATATTCCGGATGATTGTAGGTGCCCTGCGCCTCGTGCTTCTGCATCATCGAGACCGTTTCGGGGCCGAGCGCTGCGCGCAGCCGTTCCAGTTCCAAGATCAGATGCGGCATGTCGGCGACGGTATCTTCGAGGATCAGTGTCTTGAGGTTCTCGGGATAGGTCAGGGCGTAATCGATCGCCAGCCAGCCGCCCCAGGAATGGCCGAGCATATGGATCTTGCCGAGCCCCAGCGCTTTACGTACCGTCTCGGTCTCCTCGACATAACGGCCGATCGTCCAGAGCGAGAGATCGTCCGGCCGGTCGGAAGCGCCGGTGCCGAGTTGGTCGAAGGCGACGACACGATAGCCCTTGTCGGTGAGACAGGAATGCGCCTCGCGCAGGTAATCGCAGGGCAGACCCGGCCCGCCGTTCAGGCAGAAAACTGTCTCGCTGCCGGTCCCGAAACTATAGGCAACGACGCGATAGCCATCGACATCGATCTCGAATCGCTCGTCTGGCCGTATTTCACGCCACATTGATCGCTCCGGCAGAAGATTTCGCTTGCTCAATATTTGGGCACGGCTAAATTTTTACCTTAAACCGCATTCTGTGCCAGCTATAAGAAGTGATAGGGTGGGCCGAAATGCCGAACCCGGGAGCCGCCCATGCTTGACGACCCCATTCTTGACGACATTGGAA
>NZ_JBFUAY010000124.1:0-17877 GCF_056406015.1 Rhizobium sp. P1_E1
GTCGCGCATCATCGGGATCGAGCCGAAGAGAATAGTGCAATAGTTGAACAGCCGGTAGGACCAGCCGAACTTGAAGAAGGCATAGCCGAAAAGCGCTGCCAGCCCGCCGACCTTCATCTCGAAGACGGCATGGCCGCCATGGAAGACGAAGGGCAGGTCGGCGAAGACGGCGTCGACCTTCTCCGTCGCGCCGAGCAAAGCAAAGCAGCTGCYGATCGCGAAGATCGACGTCGAAGCGAAGAAGGCGGTGCCGTTCTGCAGGCCGGCCATGATCTGCGTGTCGATCATCTTCAGGTCGCGGCGCAGCGAATTATAGATCCACTCCCGGCGCCGTTCGGTCATCGCATGGGTGAGGCTGGTGCGTCCGAAGAAGGTACGGCCATGCAGCAGCCAGGAATAGGCCACCCAGACCCAGGCAAAGAAAGCCAGAGCGATATAGTCCGCCGTCGTCATCAGTGATCCAGTCTCCGCATGAATGCGGCCAGTATGCCGCAAGTTGGATTTTGCCGCATGGCCGAGTTGGGCGGCTTGACGCGGGCTTTTGGCCATGCGGCAGTTCGGCATAATCGAGTCGTCGGGAAACGACGAGGCTTGGTGGATAGCCGACCGGCATCTTCTGGACCTAAATGTAGCAATGCGGTGATCCGTCAGCTTGGAGATTCGGGGCGGGACCCAAAGAAGAAGAAGAAGAAGAAGAAGAGGAAGAAGAAGAAAAGGACGGTGCTACCCCTCTAGCGCCTCAATCATCTCCACCCGCKTTGCATGCCGGCCGCCTTCGAACTGGGCGGTCAGGAACGCATCCACGATATCGAGCGCCAGCCCTTCGCCCACCACGCGGACGCCAATCGATAGCATGTTGGCATCGTTGTGTTGGCGGATCATGCGGGCCGAGAATGTGTCGACGCAGACGCCGCAACGGATGCCCTTTACCTTGTTCGCCGCCATCATGATGCCCTGGCCGGTGCCGCATAGAATGATGCCAAACCGGCAATCGCCGGAGGCGACGAGCCGCGCCGCCGCTTCACCCTGCTTAGGATAGTGTGTGCTCTCCGGCGTCGTCGGTCCGATATCGACCGCTATCCAGCCTTGCGCCGCGATATGGCCGGCAATGGCCTGCCGGAGCTGAATGGCGGCGTGGTCGCTGGAGAGGGCGATGCGGTTGGTGGCTGTCATGGAGAGGTGGTCCCGTTTTCCAAAGCAATTTGCCGTCTTGAAGACGCACCCTAGCGCATCAGCCCGAAAATCGGAATCGATTATCGGAAAGCGCCATGCGAGGATTGAAAGAGTTAGAGCGTCGCGATCTTTCAGATCCGCTCCTCGCGCTTGAGGCCTTTGTTTTACGCATGTCGCTGTCGGAAAACCGCTGCACAGTTTTGCGCGACATGCTTTAGCGTAACGCCAGTCTAGAGGTGCACGGGCAGGGCACCGCGTTAACCGCTTGTAAAGTCGTGATAGCCAATTGTTCAGGACTGAAAACCTGATTCAAAAGTGACCCATGAGCCGGCCGGATTACATTCCCAGTCTCGATGGCCTGCGCGGTGTCGCTGCGCTCCTGGTCGTTGAAGCCCATATTGGCTTTATCTTTCCAATCACGGCGCCGCATCTCGTGACGCTGGGCGACGAAGCTGTCGGTTTGTTTTTTGCTCTCAGTGGCTTCCTGATGGCTCATCTCTATGGTTCACGGCCGGTGACGAGAGAAAACGTCTTGGATTTTCTTGTGAGCCGCTTTGCTCGCATCTATCCGGTTTACCTGGCGGCCGTCGTTTTCGTGGCGATGCTGTCGATCATGCAAAATCTGGATTTTGTTCAGCCTATCGTTGGCATCACGGATTTTGTGCGTCATGTCTTTCTTCTAGGCTCGAGTGGTGTTTTCTGGTCGATACCACCCGAAATCCAATTCTATCTGCTCTTTCCTGTCCTGTGGCTTTGCTTGGCCCGACCGCACCGCTATAGCGTCGTGATTGTCGGCCTCACAGTGGTCGTCGTCGTGGATGGCCTGATTGAATTGCCAGGCCCGGGAATAATGCTCGTCTCCAAGCTTCCTTACTTTCTTTTCGGCGCAATTGCCGGGATGATGCATTCCCATTGGAATAAATGGAATCCATCTGCCATCACAGGAATTTTAACGCTTTTCCTTCTGGCGGTGTTCTTCACTTACAGGCATATCTTGTCGGGCTTTTCCCCTGAATTCTGGAGCCTGCAAAGTGCGGTGGCCGCGGCCGTCATTGTCGGGCTCGTCGCTCGACAACCGCCCATCGCTGCACATGTCCTGGCAGCTGCACCAGTACGGTTTCTAGGGAAGATCAGCTTTTCACTTTACCTTTTTCATGTCCCCATAATGTTCCTGACGCGTCTGACTTTTGATGCCTTGATGCCAGAACCGGCGCTCATCGTGGTGACGCTTTTCGTTGCGGCAATCGGGGCATGGTTCATCCACGAGACGATCGAGGTTCCCGGTCGGCGGCGGCTGGTCCAGCTATGGCAGGATAATCGCCTGCGGATGGTTCCGCGCGAAACTCCGGCTGATCAAATGGACCGCGCGATCCTCAACCTGCAAGAGATCGAAAAGCGCCTGCTGCGCGGCGAAACTTCAACCATGGCCGATCAACGGCAAATCTCGACGACGCCCGAACCCGATGCCGCCGACGGCACGGTCATTCAGGATAATCGCAACGGGAAGCTTCGCGCATAGCGCTCAGCTGAGTTCTTGGGCGAGCCCGATGAGAAGCCCTTCGGGCCCGCGGATGTAGCAGAGCCGATATGTGTCTTGATAATCCACTATGTCGCCTACGAGCTGCGCGCCGCGCTTGCGGAGCCTTTCAAGCGTCTCATTGATGTCGTCTACGGTGAACATGACGCGGAGGTAGCCTAGAGCGTTCACCGGGGCATTGCGGTGATCCTCGACGACAGGCGGGGTGAGAAAGCGGGAGAGCTCGAGCCGGCTGTGGCCATCCGGCGTGCGCATCATGGCAATCTCGACATGCTGATCGCCCAGTCCGGTGACACGTCCGGCCCATTCTCCTTCGATCGTGGCCCGCCCTTCGAGCTCGAGGCCGAGTTCGCGAAAGAAATCAATCGTCACGCCGAGGTCTTCGACGACGATTCCCATATTGTCCATCCGTTTGAGCGCCATAAGTCCAATCTCCCAATCTCCCAATCTGCAAGGTGTCGTCTCGTCTAAGAACGGACAGGTTGCTCAACCTTGCCCGGCCCCCATCCGGGGAGCCCGCATCAACGAAGGAGTTCAATTTGCCGGCGCTGTCCAGGTCGGCTTCCGTCAGTCCTGTTATATCGACGTGTAGGACATTGGGAGCCGGTGCAGACTGTCAAGATAAGGCAACCAGTTCTTCCGCCGCATAGTCTTCATCACCCCAGCGCGTACGGCCAGATCGCGATTTCGAAAATCGGATTCGATTTTCGGAAAGGATTATGCGCAAGCTCAAAGTGCTAGCGCGTCCTATCGGAGCCGCGGCGCTCTAGTCTGCAGTCCGAATGTCGCACCGGCTCCATGCGATGTCGGTGCGCCGCACGGATTCGAAACCGGCCTCGCTTAAGCTTGCATCCTCATATTCAGAAGGCGCACCCATGTTTCTCTCGGTATTCGATGTCTTCAAGATCGGTGTCGGGCCGTCGAGCTCGCACACGATGGGTCCGATGACGGCGGCCAACCGGTTTCTCGAGCTGATCCTGTCGAACGAATGGCCGCGCCCGTCATCGGGTGCACAGGTCACAGCGATCAAGGTCAGCCTGCACGGCTCGCTCGCCCATACCGGTATCGGCCACGGCACGGGCAGGGCGGTCATTCTCGGGCTGATGGGCGAGGCGCCCGACAGCGTCGATCCCGACAAAATGGACGGCATCGTCGACACGGTGGAGCGCACCGGCCGCATCACGCCGGAGGGCCATCCCGGCTATCAGTTCCAACCGAAAACCGACCTGATCTTCGACAAGAAACAGCCGCTGCCGGGGCATGCCAACGGCATGGTCTTTTCCGCCTATGACAGGGACGGCCGGCTGCTCGTCAAGCGCATCTATTATTCGGTCGGCGGCGGCTTCGTCGTCACTGACACCGAGCTCGAGCAGATGCGGGCAAAGAAGAACGCGGCTGGTGGGACGCGCGTGCCCTATCCCTTCTCCACCGCCAAGCAGATGCTCGAGATGGCGGCGCGCTCCGGGCTGTCGATCGCGCAGATGAAGCGGGCGAACGAGGAGAGCCAGCGCAGCCAAGAGGAACTTAATCAGGGGCTCGACCGCATCTGGGAGGCGATGCGTTCCTGTATCGAGCGCGGCCTCAAGGTCGAGGGCATCATGCCCGGCGGTCTCAACGTCAAGCGGCGCGCGCGCAGGATTCACGACAAGCTGGAAGAGGAATGGCGCAGCAACCGCATCAACCCGCTGCTCGCCAACGACTGGCTTAGCGTCTATGCGATGGCCGTCAACGAGGAGAATGCAGCCGGCGGGCGCGTCGTCACGGCGCCGACCAACGGGGCGGCCGGCGTCATTCCGGCAACGATCCGCTATTACGAGCATTTCCACGAGGACTGGGATCAGAATGGCATCCGCGACTATCTGCTGACGGCTGCCGCCATCGGCGGCATCATCAAGCACAATGCCTCGATCTCGGGCGCCGAGGTCGGCTGTCAGGGCGAGGTGGGCTCGGCGGCGGCGATGGCTGCCGCGGGCCTTGCCGCGGTCATGGGCGGAACGCCGGAGCAGATCGAGAACGCCGCCGAGATCGCGCTCGAACATCATCTCGGCATGACCTGCGATCCGATCGCGGGCCTGGTGCAGGTACCCTGCATCGAGCGCAACGCGCTCGGCGCCGTCAAGGCCGTCACGGCAGCCTCGCTCGCCATCAAGGGCGACGGCCAGCATTTCGTGCCGCTCGACGCCTGCATCGAAACAATGCGCCAGACCGGGCATGACATGAGCGAGAAATACAAGGAAACCTCGACCGGGGGGCTCGCCGTCAACGTCGTCGAATGCTGAGTTTGTGGATGCTTGATGCTTGAAGCTTGACGCTCGCTGCCAAAAGGATTTCAACGGCAGCATGGCATTGCATCTCATCAAACTCTGTGTCGGCGCCGACTCGATAGACGATCTGCGCGAATGGGTGGCGGAACGCTCACTGCGCGCCATCGCCGCCGGACTCGAGCCGCATTCGGTGCACACGACGCGCATGGCGCCGAAACGGACGGAGGAGCTGCTGGACGGCGGCTCGCTTTATTGGGTGATCAAGGGGCAGGTGCAGGCGAGGCAGAAGCTGCTCGACATCGAGACCTTCACCGACGGCGAGGGGATTTCGCGCTGCCGCCTGATGCTCGGCCCGGAGGTCATCGAGACGGCCGTGCAGCCGAAGCGTCCGTTCCAGGGCTGGCGTTATTATACTGAGGATGACGTGCCGCGCGACCTGACAAGCCTTGGCGTCGGCATTGCCGAAATGCCCGCTGATCTTCGCCGTGAGCTTACGGACCTTGGTCTGCTCTAATCCCGAAAATCGGAGCCGATTTCCGGAAAGGTTTATGCCCGGATTGAACATCCTCCGCGCGTCCTTTGGTCGCGCGGCGTTCTGCAGTTCAGCGCAGGCGCAACTGCACCGGCGCGCTGCCGTCCGGCGAGGTCACATGCAGATGGATGCGGGCTTCGGGCTGGGAGTGACGCCAGGCGCGGGCGCCATGGCAAAGCAGCAGATTGATCAGATCCCGGGTCTTCGGAGACTTCGCCTTCGGCCGCTGCAGGCCGATCTCGGCAAGACGCAAGGCCGCCTCGTGCAGCGGATGGAGGGATGAGCGCCCTTTAGCCGCCATGCGGCGGTCGGCTGGCACTCCTGGAAAATTCTCATTGATCGCCATTGTTTTCCCCGTACGCAATACTGATCGAGTTCAAGAAAGGTGGCCGGAAACGCAAACACCGATTCCGGCCGTCACCGATGCCGCCGGCCATCTTGCAGGCAGCATCGAATAGCTCATTGGGCAGCCGCCCAGCACTTGATGCCGGCCTTCTTCAAGGCCTTGCAGGCATTGACGGCGTCGCGCTGGTCATCGAAGCCGCCGAAGCGGGCGCGATAAAGCTGGTCACCGCCAGCGGCATAGGCGACCGCGAAGGGCTTTGCCGAGGCCAGCGCCTTGCCGCCCTTGCTCTTGGCGCTTTCCAGAAGATCCATGGCCATCTGCCGGCTCGGCGAGACGCCGACCTGCACCACCCAGCCGGCCGGACCGTTGCTGGTTGAAGCAGCACGAGTCGGGGAGGGAGTGGTCGAGGCGGTTGTGACCTCATCGACCGAAGTATCGCCCTGTTCCGGCGGCATATAGGCGGGTGCCGGCGTCGGTACGGCGACCGATGCCTGCTGCTTGAAGGTCATGGTCTTGACTTTGGTCGGCGCCGGCATCGGCTGCGCCACCAGTGGATTGTCGGATTTCGGCTGAGCGGTCTCGGCATAGGCGACTTCGGCCTCGGCAACCTGATAGCGCGCATCCGGCAGCGGGCCTTTGTGCGGCAGGCTGAGATCGGCAGCCGCTGCTGAAATCGGCGGCTGCGCTGCGGTGATCTTTGCGACCTGCTGTTGGGCCATTTGCGGCTGAGCTTTCTGCTGGGCCTTCTGCGGCTGGACCGGAGCGGGCGTCTCGATCATCGCCGGGGCAGGGGCTGCCTGGGCGATCAGCGCCGACGATCCGCCGCGGCTCGATGCCTTCGGCAGGTAACTGGCGATCAGATTGCGCATCTGGGCATCGCGGGCAGGCGTCGACGCCCCGCCGAGAACGACGCCGACGATCGACTTGCCGTCGACCTGTACCGAGCTCACCAGATTGAAACCGGCAGCGCGCGTGTAACCGGTCTTGATGCCGTCGACGCCGCGCACCGAACCGACCAGGCGGTTGTGGCTGCGGATCGTGCGGCTGCCGAACTTGAAGGCGCGGGTGGAGAAATAGCCGTAATATTGCGGGAAATGCTGGCGAAGGGCGATGCCGAGGCGGGCCTGGTCGCGCGCCGTCGTCATCTGCGCCGTATTGGGCAGGCCGTTGGCGTTGCGATAGGTGGTGCGCGTCATGCCGAGCGCATGCGCCTTGGCGGTCATCAGCTGGGCGAAGCGATCTTCGCTGCCACCGCCCAGCATTTCGCCGAGCGCAGTTGCGGCATCATTGGCCGACAGGGTGACGAGACCGAGAATGCCCTGCTCAACGGTGATCGTGCCACCGGCGCGCACGCCGAGTTTGGTCGGCGCCTGGGCTGCCGCATGGGCGGAGAAGGGGACCGGCGTATCGAGGCGGATGCGACCCTGCTCCAACGCCTCGAAGGTCATGTATAGGGTCATCATCTTGGTCAGGGAGGCGGGGTATTGCAGCCGGTCGGCATTCTCACTGTAGAGAACGTTACCGGTCTTGGCGTCGACGACGATGCCTGCATATTTCGGATTTGCCGCTTCCGCGTCGGCATTCACCGAATCGACCAGGACGATCGTGACGGCCACCGAAAGGATCGCCAGCAGCTTTGCGAAAAAACTGCCGGATCGGGACGATGATACGGAGGAGACTGACCTTGACACTATTCCACTCTTCGCTTGCATTTCAGATATTTGGCACTTCAGATTTTGGCAGGAACCGCACACCTCCCGCCGTACAGCTCGTCTTCTAAAATTACCGGTTGGGCGTTACCAATCCGTTTATGATGAATCGTTTATTTCGCTGTCCGGAGAGCATTTTAGGGACTTGTCGCAGAACGGTTCACAAGACGCGCGTCCACAAAGGTGCGGATAGCGGCATCAATATGTTCCCAATCGTCGAGATGGCTGCTTGAGAAACGGTAGAGAACGCTGAGATCCCTGCCGACCTTGATATCGCGCTGACAATCTCCGCCCGCAGCCTTATCTGGGGCTGAAGGCAATATGCAGCGCACGACGTAATCCTGCCCACCCTTGATGGGCGCCGTCAGCAGCACTTCATCGCCGTAACCTGCATCGGCGCGAAGACGGTGCAGGGTCAGCCCGTCCCGGAAGGACTCGGCCGGGCCTTCAAGCAGATGCGAATAGATCGGTTCCAGCCGCCCGGACATGTCGCGCGACATGGTGCTCTGGGTGATCTGCAGGAAGATCAGCCCGGAGGATTGGGCGATATCGTCGAATCGAAGGTGGTTTTCCTTGCCGTAACCCTGCATCTCAGGCCAGGCGAGGTAGAGATCGACGCGCTCGGCGGCGCCTTCGTGTCTTTGACTCGGGAAGCGGATGGCATTCTCGGGGAATTTCACGGTGTCGCGGCCGATGGCCAGCTTGATTTCAGCCGTGCTGTCGGTGTTGCCGGCAAGCGAGATATGCCGGCCGAACCAACGGCCGCCAATGCTGATGGCAACAGTCAGGACCGCCAGAACGGCGATCACCGCCATCGTGCGGAGGAGAAACCCCATGGAAAGAAGCGGCTGCTCGTCGGGTGCGCTGTGCGCGGCATGGCTCATGGCGGTTCTTCGGGTTTCGGTCCGCCGCAGGAAGAACATGAGCCGCCGGTGCCGATGATGAATCTCATCGTCATGATCGGACCAGCAGGGTTAATAATTCGCTAATGCGCTGATGGCGTAAGGCTCAAAAGGGAGYGAGCCGTTCCCGGGACAGCGGGAACGGCTCTTGGGCACCGGTCGGGGACGGGATGCGGGGACTGACCGGGCCGCAGGCAGCAGCCGGCATTGGCCGGCAGGCTGTTCTTACTTGACGCTACCGACCGCGACGGCGCGGCCGTCCTGAAGCTTCGACCAGCGAGCCGGATCGTCGGCGGACTGGCGCTTCAGATAGGTGTATTCGGTATCCGACCACAGCAGCACCTTGTTGCGCATGTTGTCGAGGATGAAGTCGCCGTGATCGGTGCGGACCGTCAGCACGGCATGGCCTTCGCCATTCGGCTGCAGCACGACGGTGATCAGCGTGTCGGACGGCGAGAAACCGTCGTCGATCAGCATCTTGCGCTTCAGCAGGGCGTAGTCCTCGCAGTCGCCGACGGTGCGCGGATAGGCCCAGCGCTCTTCGACACCGTAGATCTGCTCATCCGTCATCGGCTGGATCGTCGAATTGACGGTGTAGTTGACCTTGAGAATTTCCTTCCAGCGATCCTCGTTGAGGATGGCCGGTCCGGCATCGCCGCCGACTTCGACACATTCCGTCGGATTCGCCTTGCAGAATTCATAGTGTCCGATCGGCGGGCTGGCATTGCCTGCCAGTACCATGCTGGCGGGCATTGCCTGTCCCGAACCCGCCATTGCCATCATGATGGCACCGGCCAGAAGGCCGCCTTTCAGGATATTCGCAGTTGTCATTGCCGTCTCCCCGTAAGTTGAGACGACAATGGCACAGACGTTTTTATCTCACGCAAAATTACGCAATAGAATTAAAGGCTTAGTTGATTCAAATGCCGATAAAACTTGGCTAAAAACAGATTCGAATGCGCATAAAATTTGACGCGGATTTGTCGCGAAATCGATTAAAATTGTAATCAACGCAACAAGGCTTTCGTCCGCGAAAAGGTTGCGTTGCCGCCCGCATGTTAAGGATTTTCGTTGAGCCGGGTAAATCTCAGCTGCCGGCTGGCGATCTGCGGCAACGCGCAGCCGGCCGGCGATGCCGCTGGAATGGGCCGATTCGGCCGGTTCAAAAGCAGAATGTCGCTCAGATCCTCGATTCCGGCAGGAAATTATTTTTGCTAGATATCGCGAAATCGATCGGTGGCACCGACGATCGCCGCGCTCATATCGGGATTTGCGGTGGAATGGGCCGCATGCGCAAGGATGCTGAGCTCGCTTTTCGGCCAGGCGCGGGCCAGTTCCCAGGCCGTGACGAGCGGCGCCTCGATGTCGAACCGTCCCTGCAGCAGGATACCGGGGATGCCGGTGAGCCGCGCGGCGTTCTTCAAAAGCTGGGCGTCCTCCAGCCAGGCGCCATTGCTGAAGTAGTGGGTGATGATGCGGGCCCGTGTTAGCAAATAGGCCGGATCGGCCCAGCGGCGCGGCAGGCCTTGGGGATCGGCGAGCAGAATCGAGGCCGCCTCCCAATCATGCCAGTCGCGCGCCGCCTTGAGGCGCGTCTCCGGGTCCGGATCGTTGAGGAGACGATGATAGGCGGCAACCATGTCCTCATCTCGTCCCTGGCTGCCTGGGGAAACCGCCTGGCGAAAACGGTGCCATTCTTCAGGAAAGAGCGGCGCCATGCCGCGATAGAGCCAGTCGATTTCCGAGTGCCGGGTGGTCGTCACGCCTGACAGGACGACCGCGGAGACACGCTCCGGATGGGTTTCGGCATAGGCCAGCGCCAGCGTCGAACCCCAGGAATTGCCGAAAAGCAGCCAGGTGCCGATGCCGAGACGGGCCCGCAGCCGCTCGATATCGGCAACGAGATGCCAGGTGGTGTTGAGGGAGAGATCAGTTTCGGGATCGGCAGCGCTCGGCAGGCTGCGGCCACAATTGCGCTGATCGAACAGAATGATTCGGTAGGCATCGGGATCGAAATAGCGGCGCGCCGTGGGCGAACAGCCGGAGCCAGGGCCGCCATGCAACACCAGCGCCGGGCGGCCCGCTGGATTGCCGCAGGCCTCCCAGTAGATCAGGTTGCCATCGCCGGTATCGAGCAGGCCATGATCATAGGGTTCGATTTCCGGATAGAGAGCTGACATCGGTGCGCCTGGGTCGAAGCGGACCTTATCCATCATCTCGCTGACAAAGGGAAGACGGGTGAGGGCGGAGCGCTCCGGGACGCAAAATCACCGCACAATTTTGGGCGACCTCGTTGGGTGCCGATCGGTGTCGCAGCTTGTTCCACACATAATATAGTCTACCGACTGGGTGGAACGACTTGCGACAGGAATTCACGCTGCGTTCCAAAGCCAGATTTGTAGCCGCTTGCAAAGTTGTCGCCGTGAAGTGCAGGCTTTTCAACACGACCTGACCGGGTGCGCACCGGACCTGGCAATCGCGTTCGATGGAAGTCTGTCGAGAATTGGCACCCGCCACGGAATCCGCGGCATCGCCCATTTTCAGCAGTCTTAAAGGAATTCCCGCAGCGTCTCGCGGGACTGGATCGACAGGAATTCGATCGCCACACCTTCGACGAAGTGGCGCACGACGCGACCGCGCATGTTGCCGAGCCGCACGGCCGTTCCGATCGAAGGGCGCATCTCGACGTCGACGGCAGCGCCCGACAGCGAAAGGTCCATGATACGGCAGGAATAACGCGTGCCGTCCTCGAGCGTCAGTTCGGTCTTCGTGTCGCGTGGCGTCAGACGGTCGTGGCGGCGATCCTCGGGCAGGCCGAGTTCGTGCTTGTTGGCAAGCCAGGTGAGCTGGGCCGCGAGTTTCTCGCGTTTCCGGTCGGTGGCGTTGATCGACATGGTGAAGCCACGGCCATCGATCGTCTGGACATAACCTTCGACGCGGCCGAGATGGTCGATATAGGCGACGACGCGTTCGTTGGCGCGCGGCCGGCCGGGGCAGGTGACGTACATGTCGCCGGGCGACATGTCGATCACCATGCATTCGAATTCCTCGTAGTTCGCAAGCATCAGCCGGCCCTGCATATTGATGGGCACGCGCTGGAAAACGCCCTGTTCAGGGCGCGGCGCAGGTCGTTGCGTCTGAGCTGGCTGGAACGAGTGCATCAAAGGGCTTCTTCATCAAAATCGCAGAGACCGATCTTTACCCACAATCCATTAACAGAAGGTTGTTTCGCCCAGTCCCGACATAGCGGAAAACGAGTATATCAGATGTCCTAAAATGGGACCGTCAGCGAACCTCCACGCTCAGCAGCTGCGACACCATGCGGCGCATGACCTGCCCGAAATGGATGCTTTTGCCGGCGACGATCCTGTTGGTGGGGCGCAGTTTGGCCGGCGCTGGCTTGTCGAATTTACCGGGCAGCAGGCGGCTGCGGTCGAGCGCCAGGAATTCGAGCGGTACGATCTCCAGCCAGCTCGCGGCCACGGCCGGCGCGATCGCACCGAGCAGCCGGTCGCAGGCGCCGTCCGGCGAACGCAGCGGCATCATGATAATCTCGAAGGAGGCCTGATGACCGACGGTGCTGTAGCCGGTGGCGTTGAACAGAGCCGGCATGGCATGGTCCATGACGCCCATCGCCGTGCGTTCGATGTCCGCGAGCTGACCATTTGCCCAGAGAGACGAAAAACGTTCGCCGCGCAGGTCACGCCCAAAGAGATCACAGATGCGGGTGCCGGCGAGCCGGAAACCGATATCTCCGCCCTCGCGCCTCTCAAGAATAAACAGACTCTGGAGCAAGTGGGGGACGGCGGAGGGTTCGACCTGTGATTTCAGCGGCGCATCGGCAGCGCCGCGGATACGGTTCCAGTAGTCAAAAATTTCGATGGTCGTTTGCACACGCATTTCACACCAACCTGTCCCATTCCGGATCATTTTCGGGCAGTCATTGCCCGTACAGGCTCTACTATGCGGATTTCATGCCAGATCGCGGCGGTTAAGGTTAAGAAAGGGTTTCGGTTGAGATGCGGTGCCCGTCGTGACACTGTTCCGCATCGCTTCGACTTTCGAAGTTCAGCACAACCTACGGGCCGAGGTCTTTCCTGGAGCTCCCGGTACGCCGTCCGGCACTTCGGACGGCTTTTTTTTTGACAGTCGCTCCTGTATGGCTGTGGCCTCAACGAGGCGAAACACAGATGAATGAGCAGACGGCCGAGCCGCATAGGGCGCCCGAACCTCCCGAGGTCCAGCCGCCGGCACGGCCACCGCGCGAACCGGTCTTCAACCTTCCGCCGGCGCTGTTCTTCAGCCTTTGCCTGCTTGGGGTCATCTATGCGGTGCAGGAACTCCTGCTCTCCGACGATGCGCTGAACTGGCTGTTCTTCACCTTCGGCTTCGTTCCCGCCCGTTATGTGATCCCGCTGTCGCAGCAAGGGCCGGAGCTGTTCTGGACGCCCGTCACCTATTCGCTGCTGCACGGCAGCGTCCAGCATATCCTCTTTAACGCCTTCTGGCTGATGGCCTTCGGCGCGCCGGTCGTGCGCCGCATCGGGACGCTGCGTTTCGTGCTCTTCTGGGCTTTTTCCGCCGTCGCCTCCGCCGCCCTGCACGCGGTGCTGAACTGGGGGGATGTGTCACTGCTGATCGGCGCGTCGGGCGTCATCTCCGGGCTGATGGGCGCCGCCTGCCGATTCGCCTTTCCGGCCGAACGGCGGCCGATGGCGCCGGCGCATCTCAATCCCCGGCTTTCCATCGTCGGGGCGCTGAAGAGCCGCACCGTCATCATCTTCATGCTGCTCTGGCTGGTCGGCAACGCGCTGATCGCCGTCGGCATCCCGCTCGTCGGCGACAGCGATCAGGCGATTGCCTGGGATGCGCATATCGGCGGATTCGTCTTCGGCTTCTTGCTGTTTTCACTGTTTGATCGGGCACCGCGCCCGCCGGTGATGGAACCTGACGGAACCGAGAAGGATATGTTGCAATCCTGAGCCGGGCAGTGCACCATCTACCTATCCGCGATGGGGGGAGAAACTGCCGCGGATGCCTGTGACAAGTGTTTCACGGACATAGGAGGTTCGAATGACCAGTTCAGTCAAAGCAATCCTCGACCTGAAGGGCAGAGACGTCATCACTGCCGGGCCGAGCACCACCGTCGCCGAGGCGGCCGCGATCCTCAGCAAGAAGAAGATCGGCGCCATCGTCGTCGTCGGCATGGAGAACCGGATTTCGGGGATGTTCACCGAGCGCGATCTCGTGCATGCGATCGCCAAACACGGCAAGGAAGGCCTCGACCAGTCGCTGGCCCAGGTCATGACCGCGAAGGTCTACCGCTGCCATGAGGAGACGACCGTCAACGAGCTTATGGAGCTGATGACCAGCCGCCGTTTCCGTCACGTGCCGGTGGAAAGCAATGGCAAGCTTGCAGGCATCATTTCGATCGGCGACGTGGTGAAATCGCGCATCGCCGAAGTCGAGCGTGAGGCCGAGGAAATCAAGGCCTATATCGCCGGCTGAGGTTTTAGCCGGCCGTGCTTGACCGATGTCGTTATCGCACAACCGATGCAGGCTTTTAGACGGCCTGCATCAGGGGTGGCTCGCGTAGACTTCCTGCATGCGCTTGATCTCGGGGAGTCGGGCCCTGGCTTCCTCGTAGCCGCGTTCGATCGCTTCGCCAGCCCGGTGGAATTCGGAAAGGCCGATATAGCTGAGACGCGGCTGCAGCGAAATATCCGGCGGGTCGCCGGCAAGGCGGGCGCGGGCGATCCTATCCTGGATAATATTGAAGGCCTGCACCATGACGCCGGTCATACCGAGGCGCGCATAGGGCGCCTCTTCCTGCTTCTGCACTTCCTGCGGAGAGAGGCTGGCATTGTGCCGGACGACGGCCGAGCGGCCGTAGAGATCGTAATTGAGATTGACGGCGACGACGAGCGGCTGCTCGTAGGCGCGGCAGACGGAGACCGGAACGGGATTGACCAGCGCCCCGTCGACCAGCGTGCGATGATTGCTGCGCACCGGCTCGAAAATGCCGGGCAGGGCATAGGAGGCGCGCAGCGCCGTAATCAGCGAACCATTGGCAATCCAGACCTCATGGCCGGTATTGACCTCGGCCGCGACCGCGACGAACGGCCGGTCGAGATCCTCGACGTTCAGGCCCTCGAGATGTTCCTGCATGCGCTTGGTCAGCCGCATGCCGCCGAACAGACCGCTGCCGCCGATGGTGAGGTCGAGGAGACTTGCGATACGGCGCATCGTCAGCGAGCGCGCGAAGTTTTCGAGTTCATCGAGTTTGCCGGCGAGATAGCAGCCGCCGACCAGCGCGCCGATAGAGGTGCCGGCAATCATGCCGATCTCGACTTTAGCCTCGTCGAGTGCGCGCAGCACACCGATATGGGCCCAGCCGCGGGCAGCTCCGCCGCCGAGCGCGAGCGCAATCTTGATTTTCTTTTGAGGCGCCGGAGGCGGGAGCATATCGAGCGTGGTCGACATGCCGGAACCAGAACCCTCGCCTTCAGAGCTTTGACGATGCAGACTCCAGCTCAACATGGCGCTCTCCCCTCCCAGCAGAACACGTGATTTCCGATAGTGTGCCCGATCAGTTTCCAAATGGTATATAGAAGCGGTTTCTGGCGCAATAAGGAGCAAGTACCGGGAAATTCGGGCTATTTTCCGTAGACATCCTGCGGATCGAATTGAAGCTCGTCGTCAACGATATCAAGCATCGGCTTTCCGTCCTGAAGCGTGATCGTCCGGTAGAAACAGGAGCGGCGGCCGGTGTGACAGGTGGCGTCGTGGCCGGCGACCTCGACCTTAAGCCAGATGGCGTCCTGATCGCAGTCGGTGCGGATTTCCTTCACGGTCTGGAGATTGCCGGAGGTCTCGCCCTTCTTCCAGAGCTTGCCGCGCGAACGGCTGAAATAATGCGCCGTGCCGGTCTGAATGGTCAGCGCCAATGCCTGGGCATTCATATGCGCCACCATCAGCAACTCGCCATCGCCAGCGTCGGTGACGATCGCGGTGATCAGGCCGCGGTTGGTCGAGCCCTGCTTCTGAACGCCGCGCATCGCCATGCACATGTGTTCGGCCTCGATCAATACGGCGACACCGCGCGGATTAAGCGTATCGTCGATCGCCCGGGCGATCTGCGCGGTCATCGTTTCCTGTGTCTGCAGGCGGCGGCCATAGATCTCAACTACACGGGCAATCTTCGACAGGCCGAGCACACGCCCGTCCGGCATGTAGGCGACGTGGGCCTTGCCGATGATCGGCACCATGTGGTGTTCGCAATGCGAGTAGAACGGAATGTCCTTGACGAGGACCATGTCGTCGTAACCGGCGACCTCCTCGAATGTGCGGCCGAGCACGTCTTCCGCCGCCATGTCGTAACCGGAAAAGAGTTCGCGGTACGATTTGACGACGCGGGCCGGCGTTTCGAGCAGGCCTTCACGCGTCGGGTCATCACCGGCCCAGCGCAGCAGAACGCGAACGGCTTCCTCCGCCTCCTGCTGGGATGGGCGATCCGAGTCGCGGTTCGTCTGCGGAAAATTCTTTACGATGGCGTCCATGAACAATGGTCTCCTGGTCCGCACCGCGGACCCATCTGTCGGAATCGCCACTGGTCAATCCCATGCGGGAATTCATGCACCTTTGGCAGGCTCCGGGGCTTTCAGGGCAAGTTCAGCCCGTCCGGCACGGTTTCCCAATCAAACTTACACGAGGCCATTGCATTTTAATGGCCTTCGAACGACATACATATAGGAAGACGGCCATCGTATGTAAGTATCCTCAGACGACACGGTGTGTTTTTTGTTTTGATGACAATAACGCCCCCATAAAGGCCGATCCGCAGTGATTTTGGAGCGGAAATCCAGCATGGACGATATCTACAACAGCAAAATCCTCGAATTCGCCGGCAATATTCCGTTGACCGGCACGCTTGATGATGCGGATGCGACCGCCCAGGCCTATTCCAAGCTCTGCGGCTCGAAGGTGCGGATCTGGCTGAAGATGGACGGCGATACGGTGACCGGTTTTGCCCATGAGGTGAAGGCCTGCGCGCTCGGCCAGGCCTCGTCCTCGATCATGGCCCGCCATGTGGTCGGCGCCACATCGGGGGAATTGCGCCAGGCACGCCAGGACATGCTCGCCATGTTGAAGGCGGATGGAGCGGGGCCCCATGGACGCTTCGAGGACATGCGTTATCTCCAGCCGGTGCGGGACTACAAGGCGCGCCATGCTTCGACGATGCTGACCTTCGATGCGGTCGTTGACGCGATCGGGCAGATCGAGGCGAAACGGGCGGAAGTTGTCGAGGCTTAACTAACATGTGCGAGTTCTGCGCCCAGCAGGCTGACGATGAGGACGACGGTGGCGCCGCCGGATCGGACAAGCCGCGTGAAAAGGCCGCACGCACTTCCCGCAATTACACCGGTCCTTTCCGCAAAACTCCCGACCGCCTGCTCGGCATGGGTCTCATCCGCCTCTACCAGCTGACGCTGTCCGGCTTTGTCGGCAATTCCTGCCGCCATATCCCGACCTGCTCCGAATATGGCTACGAGTCGATCGCCCGCCACGGCCTCTGGGCCGGCGGCTGGATGACGCTGTTTCGCGTCGGCCGCTGCGGCCCGGGCGGCACCAGCGGCCTCGACCAGGTGCCGGAAATACTCGGCGACGGCTTCCGCTGGTGGACCCCTTGGCGCTATTTCACCCTCGGACGCAAGAGAGGGCGCGTGCCATGAGCACCTTCATCGCCCTTCTGCACAGCATTGTCCTGACGCCCGATCGCCGCGTCATCATGCAGGATTTGCGCGCCCTTGCCGAGGAGCTCGGCTATCGCGAGCCGCGCACATTGGTTTCCACAGGCAATCTCGTCTTCGAGGCCGACGATATGCGGCCGCACGAACTCGAAGTAACCCTGGAAGAGGGCTTTGAAGAAAAGTTCGG
This sequence comes from Rhizobium sp. P1_E1, assembly GCF_056406015.1. Lineage (NCBI taxonomy): Bacteria > Pseudomonadati > Pseudomonadota > Alphaproteobacteria > Hyphomicrobiales > Rhizobiaceae > Rhizobium > Rhizobium sp. P1_E1. The sequence goes on from NZ_JBFUAY010000124.1 coordinate 17,401, forward strand.
CAAACATGTCGATATCATCGTGCGCAGCGACTGCACCTGGATGGCGCTTTGCAGCACCAATCCCTTCAAGGACGGCAACGGCGACCAGGTGATCGTCCGGGTGATGCGCCTGCCGGTCGACCCGAAGAAGGTGGAGGCGCTGAAGCCGCTAATGACGGAGGGACAGCGCATCGCCGTCGTCGGCGGCGATCTCTGGATCGATTTCGCCGGCAAGCCGAGCCAATCCAAGCTGCTTTCGGCGCTGACGACCAAGCAGCTTGGCGTCGGTACGATGCGCAACTGGAACACCGTGCGCGGCCTCACCGAAATGATCATATAGCCCCGCTTCTTCTTTACTCAGACAGGAAATGATGCCGCTACTGACGGTCGGTATGCTGCGCACTGGAACACGGTGCGAACTCTGATGGATATGCTGGATTAGATGCAAGGAAAACACGTCTTCAAAGGTTTTTATCACTCGAGAAAAAATGTACTTGC
>NZ_JBFUAY010000125.1:0-15228 GCF_056406015.1 Rhizobium sp. P1_E1
TCTGTGACCCCAAGCGCGTGATGAAGGAATGCTCTGTGACCCCAAGCGCGTGATGAAGGAATGCCTGGCGATCGCGCCGCATCTTGCCTTCTTGTGGGATGAGGCCTGGTTCACCTTTGCTTACTTTAATCCGACGTATCGGCAGCGCACGGCTATGGGAGCCGCCGCCGAGCTTGAAGCGATGTTTCAGGACCCGGACTATGCCGCCAGCTATAAGGCCTTCAACGTCGAATTCGGCGCCGAAGCCTGGGCGGACGACGAAAGGATCCTGAACACGCCGCTCCTGGCAGATCCGTCGAAGGCGCGGGTCCGGGTCTATGCGACCCAGTCCACGCACAAGGGGCTGATGGCACTGCGCCAGGGCTCGATGATCCACATCAGGGATCAGGATTTTAACGAGAAAGCCTTCGGCGATGCCTACAAAACGCATACCACAACCTCACCAAACTACCAGATCCTTGCAACGCTCGACCTTGCCCGCGCACAGGTGGAGCTGGAAGGTTACAAGTGCGTCCGGCACCAGCTGGAACGCGCCACGACCCTGCGCCAGCAAGTGTCACGCGATCCGCTGCTTTCGAAGTATTTCCGGGTCCTCGGCGTCGGCGATCTCGTACCATCGGAATATCGCGAGTCGAATGCGGAATCCTATTTCGACGAGAAGTCYGGCTGGATAAATTTCGAGAAGTCCTGGCTGACGGATGAATTCGTCCTCGACCCGACGCATATCACTCTGGAAATCAGCGCGACCGGCTTGAGTGGCGACACGCTCAAGAAGCACCTGGATAAGTGCGATATCCAAATCAACAAGACCACGCGCAATACCATATTGCCCATCATCACTATCGGCACCACGCGCTCCGACGTTGCCATTTTCATTCAGGTGCTGCGGAAGATCGCGCTCGACTGCGAAGAAAGAGCGCGCAATTTCTCCAAAATAGAGCGGAGCATTCACGATGATAAAGTTCGCTCGCTGGCTCTGCAACAGCCCCTGCCACGCTTTTCATCTTTCCATCAGGTGTTCCGCCCGAATATGGAGACCGGAGACGGCGACATGGGCTTGGCGAACGACCTGGCCATGGAAGATGACAACTGCGAATATCTCCAGCCCGCCGACGTCGAACGCGCGATCTCCGGGGGCCGCGTAGTGGTCTCTGCGAGTCTCGTCCTCCCCTATCCGCCGGGCTCGCCCATTCTCAGCCCGGGTCAGGTAATCGACATTCCGAGCCTCAAATACCTGCGCGCGCTCGATGTTCGCGAAATACACGGCTTCGATCAGGAACGGGGTTTGCGGGTTTTCAGGGAGGAAACGCTCAGCAAACTATCGAGCGCAAGAAAGTCCACTCCCGATCATGGAGGCGAGTCGTGAGCGTGCTTCTTCAAAAACATGGGGTCTCTCATCCGTCACGCGCCAATCCACATCTGCGCGTCCTTATTTTCGCTAGCAGATCGATCACACTCATCTGGAGCAGACTATGTCGACGAAGGACGAAGAAAAGAACCACGATCAAGCGCAAGAAACATTTGAACAACAAGGACTAATTATGAAAGGCATTCGCACCATCGCTGACCTTCGCGACTTCATGCGCCACAACAAGCGTCCGATCTATTTCGTCTCAGTGTCGCCTTTCAATCTGATGGGCATGGACGAATGGGTGGCGAATTTCAAGTACATCTGCTACGTCGACCCCTTCGACGGGCGGCATCCAAACGTCTTCGCTCCCTCCAAAATCCCCGATTTCAAACCGAAGAGCATCGAGGACATCACCAACCACCTGCTCCAGCACCCGGAGGTGATCGACTATATCACCAGGCGCGGCGGCCGCCCGGCCGCCGTCTTCCTGATGTTCGACGAGAAGACCGAAGAAATCTGCAAGGAACTCGGCATCGAGATCTGGCATCCTCCGGCCAAGTTGCGCCACCACTGCGACAACAAAATAGAGACCGTGCGCATCGGCAACAAGGCAGGCGTGCGCTCCGTCCCCAACACCCTTGGCCCCGCTCGCACCTATGAGGAACTTCTTACTTCGGCGAGAAAGGCCGGCATCGGCGCCGATCTCGTGGTTCAAACCGCGTTCGGCGACAGCGGCCAAACGACCTACTACATCGGCAGCGAGGATGACTACAACCTTCACGCCGCGAAAATTGCCGCGGAGAACGAGGTCAAGATCATGAAGCGCATCAAATGCCGTAGCGCCACCATGGAGGCCTGCACCACGACTTCTGGTACGCTCGTCGGCCCGCTTATGACCGAAATCGTCGGTAACCCGGAGCTGACGCACCACAAGGGTGGTTGGGCTGGCAATGAAATCTTCGCCGACGCCTTTCCCCAAAAGGTTCGCGCCGAGGCGCGCAACATGGTTCAGCGACTCGGCAACCAGTTGCGCAAAGAAGGCTATCGCGGCTATTTCGACGTCGATTTCCTCATCGATGAGAACAACGAGGTCTATCTCGGCGAGCTCAATCCGCGCATATCCGGCGCAAGCTCGCTGACCAATCACGCCCCCTTCGCATATGCCGATGCTCCGCTCTTCCTGTTTCACCTGATGGAATTTTCCGATATCGCCTACGACATCGACGTTGAGGACCTGAACGATCGTTGGGCCTGTAACGAATCCATTGAACCCTGGTTGCAGGTGATGATCAAGCAGACCGAGAAGCTCAACGAAATCGTCACCCATGCGCCGGCGACGGGCATTTACCGAATGGCGGCGGACAACAGCGTGTCCTACGACCGCTTCGCCTGTCAATGGGAGGAGATAGAGAGCGAGGAGGAGGCATTCTTCCTTTGCCTCGCAGGCCCGGGCRACAGCCTCTACTTGGGCGCCTACTTCGGAGTACTCTTAATGCGCGGGCGGGCGATGAACGACGAAGCCGAGCTGAACGAGCGCACTAGAAACTGGGTTGGGGGCATCAAGCGCATCTATGCCAGCAAGCCGCTCACCGAAATCCAGGGCGACGAAGCGACGGAGCCGGTCCGTTGAAGATTCAGGAGGACGCCATGTATCTGCAGTTCGAAGCCATAAACGAAGATGTGCCCGGTTCCAAATGGCGCCGGGTGTTCGATCGCCATTGGCCTGCCTACAGCCGATGGTTCGTGAGCGACGGTGACCGTTCACGCCCGACCTATTCCAACAGCCTCAAGGCATTGCGGACATATATGCCGAGACTGCTGCCGACCTACGAGGCTATCGTGGAGACCGCCGGAGGCGGAGATCTGGAAGCCCGCTTCCTGTCCATGTGGTGCCCGCCCTTCTATGTGGGCGGATGTTCGCAGGCGATCGTGACGGGTGCGGAGCCCTCGCTCATTCGCAACTACGACTACAGCCCGCGGCTTTTCCAAGGGACCTGGCTGGCGTCACGCTTCAACGGCAAGCGCGTCGTCGCGGTGGTCGATTGCCTTTGGGGCGTGCTCGACGGCATCAACGAGGACGGGCTGGCGGTCTCGCTCGCCTTCGGCGGGCGCACAGCCGCGGGGGAGGGATTCGGCATCCCGGTGGTGCTGCGCTACGTGCTGGAGTTTGCCAACACCACGGCCGCAGCCGTCGCCATGCTCCGAAGTATTCCCGTGCACATGTCCTATTCCATCGCGCTGATCGACCGTAAGGGAAACCACGCGACCGTCTACGTAAACCCCGAACGTCCGGCGGAAGTGGTGGAGCGTCGCGTCAGCACCAACCACCAGCACGGCGTAGAATGGGCGTGCCACGCCGAGATCACCAATTCGGTCGAGCGCGCGGCGGCGGTGGAGAAATTGCTGCCGCTCTCGGCGAGTATCAAGGAGGTTCTTTCCGGCTTCCAGCGCCCCCCCATCTACCAGACAAACTACGGACATCGCTGCGGCACGCTGTACACCGCCGTCTATCGGCCGTTCGACGCCTCGGTGGAGCTGGTCTGGCCGGGGTCAGTTTGGCGGCAATCCTGCGCCGATTTCCAGGACGAGGTGCGCACCCTCCGCTTCAACGACGGGAAGTTCGGCGGCCTAGCCCCGACCTTCAGCCAAGTCACAGTGAGCAGTTGACGATCTTGTAAATCGATCATTTTGACATCGTAACGGCCAGGCCACGGGGCCGGTGACGACGCAGAGTTTCTCGTTGCAACCGGCTGATCAACGCGGTGTCAGCAATCCAGACTAGGTTCCAGCTCCGCGCGCATTGGCCAATGTTGCGCTCCCGCGCCGCGCCGCACCGCGCCTCGGCGAGCGACCACGTTGCAGGCGTCATCGACAACTTGAGGCGAATCGAGGACGACAGCAATGGGGTCGGCCGGACTGCATCTGTTCTCAATCGAAAGGCGAGGAACCAGCGGTTGATCATGCTTTGGTCCACTTCGAAGCCGCGCTCCTGGAACTTCTCTTCAAGGTCTCGGTGGCTGAGCTAATAGCGCAAGTACTAGCTCAGCGCCTGCACGACCATCGGCCTCAAAATGCCGCCCTCGAATCACTTTCGACTGGCTCGGCTTCTCGAAGAATGCGTCGCCGTCCTCTTCGTGCGTTTCGTCGCCGTCGCTGGCTAAGGTGCTGGGGCTTGCGATCCACAAACGAGATTATGTTATATTTACAACTTGAAGGTTGACAAAAGTTAATAATCTCACATAACCTCTCCTCATGCCGAAAGGCACAAAAGGAATATCGGGAGGAGAACAAGATGAATTCCTTGAGCGGATTCTGCCCACGGGGTGCGGGMGCGGTGTTGCACGGCGCTGCCCTCGTCGCTATGGGTTTATGTTGGACCGTGCCGGCCTTCGCCGACGATGTGATTCGCATCGCTTCGCCCTACCAGACTACGACGCTAGATCCGATGCGCTCCTCGGCGGCCGGCAACATCGAAACCTACGGCCAACTTTATTCGCGCCTTCTGCGCCGCAACTCCGAAACGGGTGCGCTGGAGCCGGGGCTCGCCGAGAAATGGGAAATTTCACCGGACGGCAAAACCTACACGTTCCATCTGCGCGATGCCCAGTTCTCGGACGGTTCTCCGATCACGGCTGCCGACGTGGCCTTCAGCCTCGACCGTATCCGGAGCGACAGGAAATCGACTTATCCTGCGCCGCTGGGGGCCGTGGAATCGGTGACAGTGGCGGATGCGAAAACCGCGGTAGTCACACTCAAGTCGGCCTTCGCGCCGTTCCTTGGCAACGCGGAAATCTGGAACATGGGCATCATCTCGAAGACCGATGTCGAGAAGCGCGGCGAAGAGGCAGCTTTCGCCACGGTCCCGGTTACTTCCGGCCCGTATGAAGTCAAACAGTGGAAGCCGAACGAGAAGCTCGTTCTCCAACCCAATACGCACTACTGGCGCAAGGGTTATCCGAAGTCGAACGCCACGGTGGAACTGATCGAGATCACATCTCCCGAAACCCGCATCGCCATGCTGAAGGCAGGCGAGATCGACGTGGTGCGCGCGGTACCGTGGGCGCAGATCGATGAGCTGAAGGCGGCCGAGTCGGTGGATATGCGGCTTGAGCCTTCGACGACGATTTACATGACCCTGCTAAACCATAAGCGTGAGCCCTTCTCCAACCCGAAAGCGCGGCAGGCGGCAGGCTTGGCAATCGATAACAAGGCCATGGCCGCGGCCATCACGCGTGGCTATGCCGAACCGGCGAACACCACGCTGCCGGGCAGCCTCGATTTCCATGACAAGGATTATCCGGGCATCCCGCACGATCCCGCCAAGGCAAAGGAATTATTGGCCGAATCCGGCATGGTGGGGCGCGAGGTAAAGATCCTGGCGGCCGCCGATGGGCCGTCCCAGCAGACGGCGCTGCTAATCCAGGCCCAATGGCAAGCGATCGGGTTAAAGCCGGTGATTGTTAATGTCGATAGCGGCGCTTGGTGGGATGCGACCGGCAAAGGCGATTACGACGCCGCAGCCAACTGGTGGTACAACGAGACCCCCGATCCAGACCTTGCCGTGCGCTGGGCCGTGTGCGGATCCTGCGGCTCGAACTCCTACAACACCTTCTATGCGAACCCGAAGGTGGACGCGCTCGTCGAGCAGGGCACTAAGGAGGCTGATCGGGCCAAGCGCGCGGAAATCTACAAGGAGATTCAGAAGATCACCACAGAGGAGGTGGCACAGATCCCCCTCTACTATGCGCCAAACCCGGTTGCCTACTCCAAGCGTCTCCAGGGTCTCAAGCTGACGCCCTCGCTACAGTGGACGTTGGAAGAAACCTCCATCGGCCAGTGAGTCGCCTTCGCCCCTGACGCTTGAACAGGAGAACCGGATTGCCCCTTCTGCAACTCATTACGCGGCGCCTGCTGCAATTGATCGGTGTGCTTGCTGGTATCAGCCTCGTGACGTYCCTCTTGGTGCACATGGCGCCGGGCGATCCCGCGCGGCTTCTTGCCGGGGAGAGGGCGAGTGCTGAAACCATCGCGGCGATTCGCTCGCAATATGGCCTAGACTTGCCGCTCTGGCGGCAGTTCCTGACCTATCTCGCCAATCTCACTTCGGGCGATATCGGGCTGTCGCTCCGCTTTCAGCGACCGGTGAGCCAGCTTATCGAACAGTTCATGTGGCCGACGCTGTTCCTCACCGGCTATGTACTGTGCTTCGCCATCCCACCGACAGTCGTGCTCGCCATTGTCGGCGCCCGGCGTCCCGGCGGCATGGCCGACCAGATCATTCGTCTGGTTGGGATTGCCGGTCTCACAATCCCGGTGTTCTGGCTGGGCATCATGATGTCGCGCGTCTTCGGCGTCAGCCTCGGCTGGTTTCCCGTCTCGGGCTACGGCACCGGTTTCACCGGCCATCTTCATCACCTGTTCCTGCCGGCCTTGTCGACCGCGATCTGGCTGGTGCCGGTTCTGACTCAGAGCCTTCGCGCCGCCCTCATCGAAAAGACAACGGCCGACTTCGTCACAGCCGCGCGGGCGCAGGGCGCCACAGAGCGGCAGATATTCTGGGAGACCATGTTGCCGAACGCTGTGCTGCCGACGCTCAACCTGCTCGGCGTCATGGTAGGCTTCATGATCGGCGGCGCCGTGATCGTCGAAACCGTCTATGCGGTGCCTGGCCTCGGCACGCTGATGGTCAACGCGCTGCTCGGTCGCGACTACTATGTCGTGCAGGGCCTGACGCTTATTTTCGCGGTCTCGACCGTCTTGATCACGCTGATGGTGGACCTGCTCACCGCGTTCATCGACCCGCGCGTTCGGCTTTGAGGAGATTGCCATGGATTACAGTCCGATTGTGGTGCAAACCGCACCGTCGGTTCCCAACATTACCCCTACCATGCTGGTTGCACTGGTGATTCTCGGCGGATGGCTGTTGACGGCGCTGGCCGCCCCGGCGATCGCGCCCTATGATCCTGATGCCATCGACATCATGAATATGCTTTCGCCGCCGAGTGCCGCTCATTTGTTCGGCACGGACCAAGTCGGTCGCGACGTCTTCTCGCGGGTACTTTTCGCAAGTCGGGTCGATCTGCTGCTGTGCGTGGCCGGGGTGCTTCCGCCCCTCTTGATTGGCACGACGATCGGGCTGCTGAGCGGCTATTTCGGAGGTGTGGTCGATAACGTGTTCATGCGCATCTATGACCTGACCGTCGCGTTCCCCTTCTTTGTTCTCGTGCTGGCCATTGTCGGCGTGCTCGGGCCGGGGCTCCTCAACTTCATCCTGGCGCTGACCCTCGTCGGCTGGGTCAGCTATGCGCGGTTGGTGCGGGCGCAGGTACTGACGATCCGCGAAAGCGAGTACATTCAGGCGGCAAAATGCCTCGGCTATGCTCCAATCGCCATCCTCAGCCATCATGTGCTGCCGAACGCCATCGGACCGGTCATCGCCTACGCAGCCAGCGACGCGGTGCTCGTCATGCTCGCCGGTGCAAGCTTCGGCTTTCTCGGCATGGGCGCGCAGCCCCCGCTCGCTGAATGGGGCGTGATGATCGCCGACGGTCAGGCCTTCGTGCAGCAAGCCTGGTGGATCTGCCTGTTTCCGGGATTGGCGGCCATTTCGCTCGGCCTGGGATTTGCTCTGCTCGGTGATGGACTGGGGCACATACAGCGGACGGGAGTTACGGCATGAGCGGGCCGGAAACGGACAAGCCGCCGCTGCTTGACGTTAAGGATCTGTGCGTCAGCTTCGCTGGCTTCGCCGCGGTGAAGAACGTATCGTTCACGCTCCAGCCGGGAGAAATCCTCGGCATCGTCGGCGAAAGCGGTTCGGGCAAATCCGTGACCTGCCGCGCCGTGATGCGGCTGTTGTCGGCTACGGYACGCGCCGACGGCACGGTTAAGCTCGACGGACGCAACCTGCTGACGCTCGGCGACGACGATCTGTGTGCCATTCGCGGCCGCGACATCGGCATGATCTTCCAGAACCCGGCATCGCATCTCGATCCACTGCGCCGCATCGGTCAGCAGGTCGCGGCGCCGATGATCCGTCACCTCGGGATCGGTAAGCGCGAAGGCTTACAACGCGCGATCAAGCTGCTGGAGGACGTCGGCATCCGCGAGCCGGAAAAGCGCGCTCGCTCCTATCCGCACGAGTTTTCTGGCGGAATGAAACAGCGGGCGATGATTGCCGCTGCAATCGGTTGCCAGCCGAAGCTGTTGATCGCCGACGAGCCGACGACCGCTCTCGACGTCACGGTGCAGGCACGCATCCTGGAACTGCTCAAGGAGCTCAATCGAAAGAGCGGGCTGGCGATGATCCTGATTTCGCATGATCTCGGCGTCGTCGCGGATATCTGTTCGCGCGTCGTGGTCATGCGCCATGGCGAGGTGGTAGAGCAGGGGCCGATCGACGAGGTCATCAACCGGCCACGCCACCCCTATACAAGGCTACTGATCGATTCCCAGCCTGGCCGCAAGAATTATAGCATGGCGGTCGATCCAGATCAGGCAACTCCGCTGCTCCACGTCGAAAACCTCTCGGTGACGTTTCCCTTCGGGAAGAGTTTGCTCGACAATTTCGGAAGCAGCAATTCCTTCCGCGCTCTTGACGGCATAGATCTTAAGATCAATACCGGCGAAACAGTTGGCATCGTCGGCGAAAGCGGCTCCGGCAAGAGCACGCTTGCCCGGTCGATCATTCGCCTGAACACCACGAGCGGCGGTGCAATCCGCCTGGACGGTCAGGATGTTGGGTTGCTCAGCGGCGAGGCACTGACGGCGTTCCGTCGCCGTGTGCAGATGGTGTTCCAGAACCCGTACGATTCACTCAATCCGCGGCTGACCATTGCCGAGGCCGTCGCCGAGCCGATTTGGCGGCATGGTATCGCGGACCGAAAGGCGGCGCGGAAAGAGGCCGACCTCTTGTTGGATATGGTTGAATTGCCGAGCAGCCTGCGCGATCGACGGCCACAGCAGCTTTCCGGCGGCCAATGCCAGCGCGTCGGCCTTGCCCGAGCGTTGGCGCTGAAGCCGCAGCTTCTCATCGCGGACGAAATCACCTCGGCCCTCGATGTCACGACGCAGGCGCAGATCCTGGAATTGCTCGTGCGGCTCCAGCGTGAGCGCTCGCTGACGCTGCTCTACATCTCGCACGATCTCGCCGTAGTGAGCAGTCTGTGCCAGCGTGTCTATGTCTTCAAAGCCGGGCGCGTCGTTGAGCAGGGAGTGGCGCGGCATGTCCTGTTCACGCCGCAGGACCCTTATACTCAGGCACTAGTCGGCTCGCTCGCTCGGCTGCCGGCGGCCCGGACAATTCCACCTTCACAACCGGTAGTGACCCATGCGCCTTGATGAATATGCAGCCCATGATGGAACCGGCCTCGCCCACCTGCTGGCGAAAGGCGAGGTCACGCCAAAGGAGCTCGGCCGGTGCGTCGAACAGGCCGTCGCGGCCGTGAACCCTGCACTGAACGCCGTCATCGAACTCTATCCGGACGCGCTCGAGATCCTGCCGGAGGTGGCGTCCGCCACCCCCTTCGGCGGAATTGCCACCCTCACCAAGGACTTCCCAATCGAAGCGGGCCGCCCGGCCGACTTCGGCAGCCGACTCGCACAAGGTTTCCGCGCCGGCCATGACGCCGTCTACTGGACGCGGTTGCGCGCCGGCGGCCTAAACAATGTCGGCCGCACGACGAGTTCCGAATTCGGCGTGCCGGCGGTGACGGAATCCGCCCTCTACGGCGCAACGCGCAATCCTTGGAATCCGGAGCGCGGTGTTGCGGGTTCCAGCGGCGGCGCGGCCGCGGCTGTTGCCGCCGGCATCGTGCCTTTTGCGCAGGGCAGCGACGGCGGTGGATCGATTCGGAATCCGGCCGCGTTCTGCGGCTTGATCGGTCTGAAACCTTCACGCGGGCGGGTTACGGGCGCGCCGAATGGGAATGCCCCGCTTCTCGGCTTGGCAACGGTCTTTATGCTGACACGCTCAGTCCGCGATACAGCAGCCCTGCTCGACCTGTGCCATGGCCCGGATGCCGGCGACGGCTATGAGATCGTGCCGCCAGTGCGCACCTATCTCGATACCATCAAGCGACGGCCGAAGGGGCTGCGCATCGCCCTTTGCACGCGCTCGTGGTCCGGTGTGCAGATCGACCCGCAGGTTGTCACCGCGGCCAGATCCGCAGCGGAGCGGCTTTCATCCCTTGGCCACCATGTCGAGGAGGCGTCGCCGGACTTCGACTATCCGGACTTCCTCCAGGCGCAGAAGGTCATCTGGGCCGCCGACGCCGCCGCGCATATGCCGGCGATGGCGCGGCATATGAACCGCTCGCTCAAGGAAATGCTTGGCACAAGCGTATATGCTCTTTATCGATGGGGGCTTGGCATTAGCGGTGCACAGCTTATCGACGCGCTTGCCGCCTATGATCGGGTGACGCGGCAGGTCGGGCGCTTCCTTGCAGAATATGATCTCTTGCTGACACCGACCACCGCAATGCTCCCGGAGTTAATCGGCACGTTTGATCCCGATCGAGCGGGCATCGATGCGGAAGATGTATTCAATGATCTTGCGCCGAAGGAGACCTATACTGCATTGTTCAATGCGACGGGACAGCCCGCAATTTCCCTGCCACTTGGACGCAGCCGGGATGGTCTACCGATCGGGATTCAGCTTKTCGCCCGTTTCGGACGGGAGGATCTGCTGCTTGCGGCGGCGCGGCAAATCGAGGAAGAGGTGGACAGAACTCCCGGCGTCTGGGGGCAGGGGCGTCCAGCCATTCACGCCGGCGATTTCTAGGAGTCTGTCACTGTGGTGAAAGCACGAAGCGGCAAAAATGCTAAGGGATCGAGCGACGTTGAGCAGAAGATAGACATCGAAGCGATCTTGCGCGACCGCATGTCCGATTTCTCGCCCTCGGAGCAAAGCCTGGCCGCCTATATCTTGGATAATATCCAGATATTGCCCTTCGAGACCGGCAGCAGCATAGCTGAGGCGGTGGGCGTCAGCGAAATGACCGTCACGCGGTTCGTTCGTGGCCTCGGTTTCGAGAACCTGCGAGACCTCAAGAAGYGGTTGCGCGTCGCGGTCGCGGAGAAGGACAGCGAAGTCGACGACTATATGGCCCGCTTTCCGATGCGCGAAGGCCGACAGCAGATGCTGCAGGAAAGCCTGCGGCTGGAACTCGACGCTATCGTGAAGGCCTACGCCTTGACTACCACCGACGCGTGGGACGAGGCCGCAAACCTGCTCGCGAAGGCGCGCACCATCTATGTCGTCGGCTTCCAGGCCTCGAAGGGGCTGGCCATGGATTTCRCCAGCCGCCTGCTCTGGGCGCGCTCTAACGTGATTTTCATCGACAACGCTTCGGGCACGTTTGGCGAGATCATCAATGCAGATCCCAAGCAGAGCGCAGTCGTTCTCGTTGACACGGCCTCGTACGCGACGCGCGGCATCAAGCTGCTGGAGAAGCTGAAGTCGATGGACATGCCGTTGGTCATCGTCACCGACAAGTTCAGTCACTGGGCTTTTGCCTATACGCGCTTCGTCTTTGAGGCGCATACCCATGTGAAAACCTTCTGGGATTCTACGGCAAGCCTCAGTGTGGTACTCAATCTGCTCATCGACGCCGTTGCCATCAAACTAGGGCCGAAGGCTAAGGCGAACTTCGCCATGATGAGCGACATGGGCACCCTCTTCGGGGAGTTCGTCGGAGGCAGCTATCTCCGCCGTAACGATTGATCCATCCCAAACCGCAAACGAGAGCATGCATGACCAGTATTTCGCCATTCCGTGATCCGACTGCACCCGGCAATCCTCTCTTTCCGAGGCAAGACTGGGACCGCGCGCCCTGGAATCGCTGGACGTTCCAACATGTCCGGGATCTGCTGCCGACCACAAAGGTCTGGCGCGGAGCGGGGCCAGCAAGCCTGTTGTTGGCCGATCTTCGGGATATCGATGTCATTCCCTTCGTGGCGGAGGGGGAGGCCCATACCATTGGCAGCTTCCTCGAGACGAGCTATGCCGATGGTTTCCTGGTGCTCCATGGCGGCAAGATCGTTGCCGAGCACTACCTGAACGGCATGACGTCGCATACCCAGCACCTGTCGCAATCTGTTGCCARGTCTGTCGTCGGCACCGTGGCGGGCATCCTAATCGGCCGAGGAGTGGTCGACCCGGCCGCGTCCCTGACGCATTATCTGCCGGAGCTGGAGGCGACCGCCTACCGCGGCGCTACTGTCCAGCACGTGCTCGACATGACCAGCGGCGTGGTCTTCGACGAGACTTACACTGCGCCCGACTCCCACATGGCGCAGCTGGATGTCGCCAGCGGCTGGAAGAATGGTCAGAACCCGAACTGGCACAAGAATATCTGGGACCTGGTCCTGTCTTTGAAGGATCTAGAGTGCCCGCACGGTACCTCCTTCCGCTATCGCTCGATCGAGACGGATGTACTATCCTTCGTTCTCGAGCGCGCCGCCGCTACCCCGCTTGCAGAACTCGTCAGCCGTGAATTGTGGGCGCCGATGGGGGCGGAGGAAGACGCCTATTTCACCGTGGACGCTGCGGGCTATGCTCTGGGTGACGGCGGGTTCAATGCGACTCTTCGCGACTATGCTCGTTTCGCCCTGCTGCATCTTCGCGGCGGCGAGATCAACGGGCGGCGTATCGTCCCCAGCGAGTGGATTGCCGGGACACGGTTCGGGGCAGATCCGAAACTCTTCGGCGGCATCTATCAAGAGGTTCTGCCGGCCGGCGCATATCACAACCAGTTCTGGATCGAGGATACTGCACGCGGCGTCTACATGGCCCGCGGGGTTTTCGGGCAACTGATTTACATCGACCCGGTGGCGGATTTCGCGGCGGTTGTCCTGTCGAGCTGGCCGGAATTTGTCAGCACGACGCGGACGCGGACAGCGCTGGCGGCGGTGACGGCTGTAAGAGAAGCGCTGTTGTAGTAGCAATCGGGCTATTCCCCTGTTCAGGTTGACGTGATCGCGAGAAGCTACACCGACATCGCTCAACCATTTTCCTGAGCTGCGCCGCAACACGTTCGAGGATCAGCAGATACCGGATCTCAACGGCTACTACTGCGTGACGGCGAATGCGATGGCACGTGAGCGACGTGCCAAGCTGCGTAAGCTTGCGCGGTTCTCGCTTCTGCGTCAGTCGGTGATCGGGCGCATCCTGCATGGCTGGTCGCCGCAGCAGATTGCCGGTCGGATGCGACCGGAGCGGCATCCGATCTCTATCATCATGAGACGATCTATAACTTCGCCTATTTCTCGGACGGTCACGCCATCAAACTGTGGGGACACCTGCCGGAGCATCGTCCAGACGCCGGCCCGGTACGCCAGGCGCCGTCATGTCCGGGTTTTTAGCCGGGAGGTCAACATTCTGAACCCCGATGTGGTCGCCGCACGCAAGCAGTTCGGGTATCGGGAATGCGTTCTGATGCAGTTCCGCAAGAAGTTCGGAAAGGCCAACGTGACGTCGCTGGTCGAACGGGTCATCCGATTCCGATGATGGACGACTTAACAGGCTGCTGAAATTGACGCTGCGTTGCCGGCGCCCTTCCTGCCGCGCGACGCGATCGTCGCCGAGGCCATTGCCACTTGGATCGGCCAGAAGGAGCACTCATCGAACAGCACGGCGTGATCGATCAAGCCGACAGCTTATGAAATGAGGTAACCGCTGCCGGTCGTCAGCACCGTCCGGCAAGAATTCAAGAGGCCCTCCCCGCTTCCGTGGGGAGGGCCTCATTTCTTCCTATTCCGCCGCCACTTCCGCTTCCTCGGGGTGATTGGAGAGGGAGCCGCCGGACTGGCGGTTCCAGAGGTCGGCATAGATGCCGCCTCCCGCGATCAGTTCGCTGTGCGAACCGGCCTCTATGATCCGCCCCTTGTCGAGCACGATCAGCCGGTCCATCTCCGTAAGCGTCGAAAGTCGGTGGGCGATCGCGATCACCGTCTTGCCCTCCATCAAGGTGAAGAGGTTTTTCTGGATCGCCGCCTCGACTTCCGAATCGAGTGCCGAGGTTGCCTCGTCGAGCACCAGGATCGGCGCGTCCTTCAGGAAGATTCGGGCGATCGCGATGCGCTGCCGCTGGCCGCCGGAGAGCTTGACGCCGCGTTCGCCGACCTGCGCATTCAGCCCTTCGCGGCCCTGCAAGTCGACGAGACCTTCGATGAACTCCCAGGCATTGGCGCGTTTGGCGGCCTCGATCACCTCGGCGTCCGTTGCATCGGGGCGACCATAGGCGATGTTGTCGCGGATCGAGCGATGCAGCAGCGAGGTGTCCTGCGTCACCACGCCGATCAGCGAGCGCAGGCTTTCCTGCGAGACGCCGGCGATATCCTGCCCGTCGATGGTGATGCGGCCGGCCTCCAGATCGTAGAAGCGCAGCAACAGCTTCATCAGCGTCGTCTTGCCGGCGCCGGAACGGCCGACTAGGCCGACCTTTTCGCCGGCCTTGATGTCGAGCGAAAGRTTGTCGATGACGCCCTTGCTCTTGCCGTAGTGGAAGCGGATGCGGTCGTAGTGAATCGCACCCTTCTTCGCCGTCAGGGTGGGTGCGCCCGGCTTGTCGACGATGTCGTGCTGTTTGCTCATCATCTCCATGCCGTCATAGACCGTGCCGATATTCTCGAACAGCGCCGTGACTTCCCGCATGATCCATTGCGACATGAAGTTGAAGCGCATGGCAAGACCGATGGCGATGGCGATGGCGCCGACCGAGATCGCTCCGCTCAGCCAGAACCAGATCGACTGGCCCGAGATGACGAAGAGCGCAACACAGTTGTTCAGGTAGACGCAGATGTGGAAGAGCGCCACCTTGCGCAACTGCTTGTGCACGATCTGCAGGAACTCGTCCATGCTTTCCTTGGCGTAGACC
>NZ_JBFUAY010000126.1:0-14985 GCF_056406015.1 Rhizobium sp. P1_E1
GTATATTCGCCGTTGCGCAGCTTGATGACGCTTGGGATCTTCACGAAGTCGACGCGGGCGCGGTAATCGAATGCGCCGGCGATCGTGGCACCCGAAATGATCAGAATGTTGAGGCCGCGATAATCCTCGACCAGCGCATGGGCGATGGCGCGACAGCGGCGCAGATGGCCGAGACCGAAGGTGTCGTGGCTGTACATGAGGATGCGCGCATCTTCGAGACGTCTGGACATGGGCATCCCTTCTGGGGTGAGCAACATACTTAGTACCCCCACCGTCCGGAGGCCAAGAGGTGGGGGCGGTGCCGTGATGCGCTGCCGCGTTTCCTGCTATTTGTAGGGATCTGCCGCATCACGCAAGCCGTCTCCCAGAAAGTTGAACGCCAAAATGACAAGAACAACAGGAATGATCGGATAGAGCAGCCATGGATAGAAGGCGATGACGCTGACGCTTTTTGCCTCGGTCAGCAAAATGCCCCAGCTGGTGATCGGCGGACGTAGGCCGAGGCCGAGAAAGGAGAGCGCGGTCTCCCCAAGGATCATGCCGGGGATTGAAATCGTCGCCGAAGCGATGAGATGCGACATGAAGCCCGGCACCAGATGCCGGCCGATGATTCGCGGCGTGCTGGCGCCCATCAGCTGTGCGGCCTGGACATAATCCTCCTCGCGCAGCGCCAGGAGTTTGGAGCGGACGGCACGCGCCAGCCCCGTCCAGTCGATGATGCCGAGGATGACGGTGATGCCGAAATAGATGACGATCGGGCTCCAGGTCACCGGCATGATGGCGGCCAGCGCCATCCACAGCGGCAGGCTCGGCAGCGATTGCAGCACTTCGATCAGGCGCTGGACGATGAGATCGAAAATGCCGCCGCGATAACCGGCAAGGCCGCCGATGACGATGCCGAGCACGAAGCTGATCGAAATGCCGATCAGACCGATCGTCAGCGATATCCGCGCGCCGTAGAGGATGCGCGAGAGGACGTCGCGGCCGAGCCGGTCGGTGCCGAGCAGGAACATCTGCCCGCCGATCGCCGGGCAGACGAGATGATAGTTCGACGCAACAACGCCCCAGAACTTAYAGGCATCGCCGCGGCAGAAGAAGCGGATCGGCTGCACGTCGTTCGTCTTGTCGGTATAGACCCGGTGCAGCGTGTCGATATCGAGCGTCATGCTGCGGCCGTAGACGAAGGGACCGACGAAGCTGCCCTTGTCGAAGAAGTGGATGGGTTGCGGCGGCGCGTGGATGAAATCGACATTGCGCGTGTGCAGCCCGTAGGGCGCCAGGAACTCGACGATCAGGATCATCAGGTAGACGGCGGCGAGAAAGATGCYGGAGATCAAGGCCAGCTTGTGCTGCTTGAACTTCCACCACATCAGCTGCTTTTGCGAGGCGAGATGGATGCGCGATTGCGCTGCCGTCATACTTTCGGTCGCACGCGGATCGAAAGGAGCTGTGGAGACGTAATGCGGAAGCGGCGCGCCGGGTGCGGGAAGGGGCGACATTATTTGGTGCTCCTGCCTTGCAGACGGATGCGGGGATCGAGGAAGCCGAGCGCGATGTCGGAGATCAGCACGCCGATGACGTTGAGGAAGGCCAGAAACATCAGGAAGGAGCCGGCGAGATACATGTCCTGGCTCTGCAGCGCCTTGATGAGCATCGGCCCTGTCGTCTCCAGCGACAGCACGATCGCGACGATCTCGGCGCCCGAGATGATCGACGGCAGGATCGAGCCGATATCGGCGACGAAGAAGTTGAGCGCCATGCGCAGCGGGTATTTGACCAGCGCCTTGAGCGGCGGCAGGCCCTTGGCGCGCGCGGTGACGACATACTGCTTCTGCATCTCGTCGAGCAGGTTGGCGCGCAGCCGCCGGATCATGCCGGCCGTGCCTGCCGTGCCGACGATGATGACCGGGATCCAGAGGTGAGAGAGGATCGATCGTGCCTTCTCCCAGCTCATGGGCGCCGAGATATATTGCTGGTCCATCAGATGGCCGATCGAGATGCCGAACCAGATATTGGCGAAATACATCAGGATCAGCGCCAGCATGAAGTTCGGAATGGCGATGCCCATCAGACCGAGGAAGGTCAGTCCGTAATCACCCCAGCTGTACTGGTGCGTGGCCGAATAGATGCCGATCGGAAAGGCGATCAGCCAGGTGAGCAGGATCGTCGTGAAGGAGACGAGCATCGTCAGCCACAGACGATCGCCGACCACGTCGGAGACCGGCAGCTGGTATTCGAAGGAATAGCCGAAATCGCCGTGCAGCATGCCGCCGACCCAATAGAAATAGCGCACGATCTCCGGCTTGTCGAAGCCGTATTGCTGGCGCATCTCCTCGATTTCCTGGAGATTGGCGGTCTCACCGGAGGCGCGCAACTCGGCGATCTGGCTCTCGAAGAAGTCGCCCGGCGGCAGCTCGATGATGGTGAAGACCAGCGCCGAAATGACGAAGAGCGTCGGCACCATGGCGGCGATGCGCCAGAGAATGTATCTGAGCACGCCTCAGGCCTCCTTGTACCAGAATGCATCCGGCATATAGACGCCGAGATAGGAGGTGGGATCGAAGCCGTAGAGCGCTCTCTCCGGCAAGTTCTGCAGCTTGGCGGCGCGAAGGATCGGCTGCAGCGTGCTGTTGATGAGGCCGATCGAGAACACCTGCTGCGTATAGAGCGACAGCATCTTGTGCCAGATCACCTGGCGCTCCTCGAATTTCGCCGTCGAGCCCCATTGGCTAAGCAGGTCGACCAGTTCCGCAGCCTCAGGCAGATCCGGTGCGACGCCCTCCTGGCCCGCGGAGAGGTAATGCATGCCCCAGAGCGGCCATTGCAGCTGATCGTCGAGTGTTGGCGCAAGGCCTGCGGGCGACATGTCGGCCGTCGGCACGCCATTGTCGAGGCCGTACCAGATCGACATCATGATCGAACCGCTCATCGCGCGGTTGCGGAAGACGTCGCGCTGCGAGGTGCGGGTATAAAGCGCAAGGCCGATATTGGCCCAGTGGTCGTGCACCAGCTCCAGTACGTCGGTATCGAGATTGCTCTCGCCGGCGGTCTCGACGGTGATCTCGGCGCGCCGTCCGTCGGGCAGCAGTCGGATGCCGTCGTCGTCGCGCTTGGTCAAGCCGAGCTCGTCGAGCAGGCGGTTGGCCTCGTCGGGATCGAACTTCACGAAGGCGTCGGCATATTCCTGCTTGAAAAGCGGGCTGTCGGGCAGGACGGTATCGGCGCTTGGCGTGCCGAGGCCGTAGAAAGCCACCATGTTGACCTCGTGCCGGTCGATCGCCAGCGACAAAGCGCGGCGAAGGCGCACATCGCGGAAGAGGCCGCGCCACACCTCATCGGCACAGTTGAGGTTCGGCAGCAGCGTGATGCGCGAACCGCGCGCGAGCTTCCAGAGATTGACCTTCACCGGGAAGCGCTTCTCGGCCTCCTTCAGGAAGGTGTAGTCGTTGAAATCGATGCCGGTTACCTGCAGGTCGGCTTCGCCTGCACCCGCCTTGGCGGCGATGATCGACGACGAGGAGACGTTGAGGATGAAACGGTCGAGATAGGGAAGCTGCCGGCCGGTCTCGTCGATGCGGTGGAAGAACGGGTTGCGCTCGAAGACGAACTGCTCGGACGGCAGCGGCGTCGTATTGCGCCAGGGATCGAGCGTCGGCAGGTTCGGATTTTCCGGACGATAGGAACGCGCCATCTTGATGTGCAGATCCTGCCATTTCTTGACGCGGTAGGTCTTCATCAGCTCGTCCATCTTCGCCTGGTCCGGCTGGAATTTCTTGTGGAACTGCTTGAGATAATGACCAGGGCCGAAGATGACGAGCGGCTGGGGGCCTGCCAATGTCGGCAGGAACATCGGGTTGGGTTTTTCCCAGGTGTAGCGCACGGTCAGCGGATCGAGCATCTCGAAGCGCGGCAGGCTGCCGTGCGGACGAAGCTCCAGCGCGCCGCCGCCGGGCGTCAGCTTGTCGTTCAGGATGACGTCTTCCCACCAGTAGCGGAAATCGTCGGCCGTGAACGGCTGGCCGTCGGACCATTTATGGCCCTCGCGCAGCGTGAAGGTGAAGACCGTGTCGTCTTCGGACTGGAAACCGGCCAGAATATCCGGCTGAAATTGCAGGTGCTTGTTGTAGCCGACCAGGCGGGCATAGCCGTAGATCGTCATGAAGCGGATGTCGCGCTGGCTGCCGATGATGGTGCGCACCGTGCCGCCGTAGGCACCGGGTTCGAGCCCCATCTCCTTCAGATTGACGATGCGTGGGCGCAGCGGAATGCGCTCGGCCATCGGCGGCAGGCTGCCTGATGTCAGCCGCTCCTTCAGGAATTCGGGTTCGGCGGCTTGTTGTGCCCTCAACACCGCGGGCGCGATCGCCGCACCGACGAGGCCGCCCAGGAATGTGCGACGCGTCACCATCCACGCAACTCCTTGGCATCGGCGCCCTTGCGGGCGCGCACCAGATGGCCGTCGCCGAGGTCGGCATAGGCAAGTTCGGAAGCGTCGTCATGCTCGGCGGTGAAGGTCACGCCCCAGTTCTGCTTGTCGGCGGCGCCGTTCTCCCTGAGCGCCTTGAAATCGAGCGGTCGGTCGAGATCGGGGAAGGGGACGGCGGCAAGCAGCGATTTCGTATACGGGTGCACCGGATCGCGCAGGATGATCTCGCGCGGCGCGATTTCGACGATGCGGCCCTTGCACATCACCGCGATGCGGTCGGCCATGTAATCGACGACGGCGAGATTGTGCGAAATGAAGAGATAGGTAAGCCCCAGCTCCTTCTGCAGGTCCTTCAACAGGTTGAGGATCTGCGCCTGCACGGAGACGTCGAGGGCCGAAACCGGCTCATCGAGGATGACGAGCTTCGGGCCGAGCGCGAGTGCGCGGGCGATGCCAATGCGCTGGCGCTGGCCGCCCGAAAAACTGTGCGGGTAACGGCTGAGATAACGTTTGTCGAGGCCGATTGCCGCCATCAATCCTTCGACCTTGCGCTTGCGCTCGTCACTGTCGCCGCGGTCATGGATCTCGAGCGGTTCGCTCAGGATGTTGCGCACCGTCATGCGCGGCGAGAGCGAGGAGACCGGATCCTGGAACACCATCTGGATCTTGGTCCGCATGTCCTGCAGTTCGGAGCCTTTGACCGAGAGGACGTCGACGACCTCCTTGCCGTCGTTGAACACCACGGCGCCGCTGTCCGGCGTGATGGCGCGCATCAGGATCTTGCTGAGCGTCGTCTTGCCGCAACCGGATTCCCCGACCAGGCCAAGACATTCGCCGCGGCGGATGTCGAAGCTGACGTCGTCGACGGCGCGCAAGACGGTGGCTTCGTGCTTACCGAAGAAACTCCGCTTGCGCGTCTTGTAAGTCTTCGAGAGATTGGCGACGGATAGCAGGATGCCTGGCGTCTCTGCCTGGAGCGGCTTCTTCTTGCCGACGAGGGACTCGAGATTGACCGTTACCTCGCGCAGCGCTTTCAGCCGCTCGCCGGGTTTCATGTCGAAATGCGGAACGGCGGCCATCAGGCCCTTGAGATAGGGGTGCTGCGGATTGCGGAAGATATCCTCGACCGGCCCGGCCTCCATGATCTCGCCGTGATAGATGACGACCACCTCGTCGGCCATGTTGGCGACGATGCCGAGATCGTGGGTGATGAGCAGCATGGCCATGCCGAGCTTGGCCTGCAGCTCGCGGAGCAATTCGAGGATCTGCGCCTGGATCGTCACGTCGAGCGCCGTCGTCGGCTCGTCGGCGATCAGAAGCGCCGGCTTGCAGATCAGCGCCATGGCGATCATCGCGCGCTGGCGCATGCCGCCGGACAGTTCGAACGGATACATGTCGTAGGTGCGATGCGGGTTGGAAAAGCCGACCAGGCCGAGCATCTCCTCGGTCTTTTCGCGCGCTTCCTGCTTGTCGGTTTCGGTGTGGATCAGGAGCACTTCGCTGATCTGATTGCCGATCGTATGCAGCGGCGAGAGCGAGGTCATCGGCTCCTGGAAGATCGTCGCCATGCGCCGGCCGCGCAGGTCGCGCATTTCCTCGCTGTCGCGCGGAAAGGACAGGATATCGGTCGTGCTGCCGTCGAGCGGATCGGTGAAGAGGATTCGGCCGGAGGCCTTGGCCGGATTGGGCAAGATGCCCATGACCGACTGGCTGATCACCGATTTTCCGGAGCCGGATTCACCGACGAGAGCGGTGACTTTGCCCGGAAGGATGCGAAGATTGGCTTCTTTTACGACGCGTAACCGGTCACCGAAAACCGAGAAGGAGACGTCGAGATTTTCAATACGCAACAGATCTGCCGCAGACGCCATACCAATGAAATTCCCCAGTCTTCTATGTTCCCGTTAAGGCACACTATCGTACCGCAAACGGGGTGTCTAGCTGATGACAATCATAGAAAAACCAGCATGTCCCGCCGAAGTTCCCCAGGCGAGACGCGCAGATTATGAGAGGGGTTGTAAGCTCTTACTGGATGAATTTCTCCATGCTGGTGCGCTTGACCTGTTTCTTGGCGTCGCGATGCAGGAGAATGACCTGCTCGGCTTCTGAAAGTCCGTTCTGCACGGCCTCGCGGAAGCTCTCGTCGACATTGATTGCAGGCGCCGGCGCGCGAGGCTGCAGCACCGTGACCTTCTGGCGGATGCCGCGCAGCTTCTCTTCGCCGAGCGTCGTCCATTCGCCGCCGCAATAACCGGCGAAGGCCTGGCTGGCGACGACCTCGCGGCCATATTTCTTGGTCAGGATCTGCAGACGCTGGACCTCGTTAACCGCCGAGCCGAAGGCGGAGAAGGTCAGGCGGTCCTTGAGGCCGACATTGCCGAACATGACATTGCCGACATGCAGGCCGATGCCGTAGCCGACCCTGGACAGGCCTTTCTGCTCACGGTCCCTGTTGAGCTCGGCGACCCGCGCCTGCGCCTGGTGGACGGCCGAAAGCGCTGCCTCGCAGGCAATTTTCGATGGGTCCTTGTGGCGCCCGCAAGGATAGACGGCGAGGAAGCCGTCGCCGAGGAAACTCAGGATCTCGCCGCCATTGCGGTTGAAGGGGGCGGCGATCGCATCGAAGAACTGGTTCAGCGTGTCGATATAGGCCTGCCGGCCTTCCTTTTCGGCATACATGGTGGATTCGCGCATGTCGCCCATGACGAGGGCTGCGCGGATCGTCTCACCGTCGCCCCGGCGGATCTGGCCGTTCAGCACCCGCTTGCCGGCGTCGCCGCCGAGATAGGTGGTCAGCATGTTGTTGGCGAGCTTGCCCAGCACCGCCATCTTGGCGGCGACCGCCAGATGGTTCTGCATCCTGAGCAGCGCATCGATCATGTCGTCGGAAAAGCCGGTGTTATGGTCCGTCGACCAGGAACCCATCATGCCCTGCACCGAGCCGTCGCCGAAGGGCTGCACGAAGGCCAGGTAATCGGTGATGCTGTCCTTACGCAGGTCCTCGAAAATGGGAAATTCGTTCGGCCCATCCTGCATCAGCCGGCGGCGGATGTGCTGCAGATTGTTGTCGAGCAGGTAATAATAAGGGCTCTGCAGGAAGCGATCCGGCTTCTGTCCGGCGGGCATGCGGAAGCCCTCGATGGTGACGCCGCTGGCGCGCCGCCAGGTGAAGCTGAGCGCGTCGTAGAGCGGATGCAGCATCGAGAAAGAAAGATGCACGCGCGCAAGTGGCAGGCCCGCAGCCGTGAGCCTTTCGCAGAAACCGCGGACGATATTTTCAAGCTCGTCTCCGGCCAGCGAAGAGTTCGTCAGCCATTCAGCGACCCGGTCCAACAGGATGGAGGACACGCTGGATTCGATCGTGCTCATTCTCGGTATGATCCTCATAAGGCACGCCATCCCCAAGAGCCAAAAGTCCCTCGGCCGGCACATTTTCATGCGCAGGTCACAAGGAAATCAGGATGTACGAGCGGTATTATTGTGTCAACGGATCTGCCGAAAGCCCGGCAGCGGCGCCCCTCAGCTCCCCATATCGGGAGATCGGACGGGTTGTCCTTTCCAGGTGGTTCATTATCAAAAGTCAAAATAGGGATGCTGCAAATGCGAAACAATGGGATGCGCATTTTTTTGTGCGCTCAAGTTGCAGCAAGGGCCGTCACCGAGTCATTTCGGCCACACCCGGTCAGCCACATCCGATAAGCATCGCAAGGGGTCGCGGCCGTGTTTTCTGCTCCTCTCGTCACCGGAGAGACGGAGCCCGGGTTTAATTTGCCCAGATCATGCATTAGATCAGCCTTCTCTTCCCCGTTTGAAAGATCCCGCCTTGGCCTTCTCCTCCTTCGATACGCTTTTGCAGAAGATCGAAACCCGCGCGGCGCGTGCCGGTATCATCGGCCTCGGCTATGTCGGTCTGCCGCTGGCGATGGCGGTGGCGCGCAGCGGCTTTGCGGTCACCGGCTTCGACATCGATCCAGGCAAGATGGTGGCTCTCGATGCCCGCCGCTCCTATATCGACGCGGTGAGCGACGCAGCACTTTCCGCCGAGATCGATGCGGGACGCTTCAAAGCGACGATCGATTTCGCCGGCCTCGACGAGTGTGACGTCATCATCATCTGCGTGCCGACTCCACTCACCAAGCATCGCGATCCCGATCTTTCCTTCGTCGAGGCGACGTCGCGCTCGATCGCCGCGCACCTGCGCACCGGTCAGCTCGTCGTGCTGGAGTCGACCACTTATCCCGGCACGACCGACGATGTGGTAAAGGTCATTCTCGAACGCACCGGGCTGAAATCCGGCTCAGACTTCTTCGTCGGTTTCTCGCCGGAGCGCGAAGATCCCGGCAACCAGCACTATCATACCGCGACGATCCCGAAGGTCGTCGCCGGCGACGGGGCCGAGGCGCTGGCGCTGATGAAGGCCTTCTATGGCGCGGCCGTATCGTCCGTCGTTCCGGTCTCTTCGAATGCGACGGCMGAGGCGGTGAAGCTCACCGAAAACATCTTCCGCTCGGTCAACATCGCCCTCGTCAACGAGCTGAAGACCGTCTATGCGGCGATGGGCATCGACGTCTGGGAGGTCATCGATGCGGCCAAGACCAAGCCCTTCGGCTACATGCCCTTCTATCCCGGCCCCGGTCTCGGCGGCCATTGCATCCCGATCGATCCCTTCTACCTCACCTGGAAATCGCGCGAATACGAGCTGCCGACCCGTTTCATCGAACTTGCCGGCGAGATCAATTCGGCAATGCCGCGTCATGTCGTCGGCAAGCTTGCGGAGGCGCTCGACATTCGCGCTGGCAAGGCGTTGAGCCGCAGCAAGGTGCTGGTGCTCGGGCTCGCCTACAAGAAGAACGTCGCTGATATAAGAGAGAGCCCGTCGCTGCGGCTGATCGAGATCATCGAGGAGCGTGGCGGACGGGCGGATTATCACGATCCCTTCGTCGCCGAGATCCCGCCGACGCGCGAATACCAGGCGCTGAAGGGCCGCAAATCGGTGGCGCTGACGCCGGAGACCATCGCCGGCTACGATGCGGTGTTGGTCGCGACCGACCACGACAAGGTGGACTATGCGACGCTCGCAAAAAACGCCTCGCTGATTGTCGACACGCGCAACGTCTTCAACCGGCTTGGCCTCTCGGCCGATCACGTCATCAAGGCGTGACGGAAACAGCCGAAAGCGACTTGCCGGTGATCTGGCTGGCGGCCACCGCATAACCGCCGGCGGCGCCATCGATGAAATGGATGTGATCGCGCGCGATCGGCGTCGGCACGAAGCAGGTCATCAGCGCTGAGGATTGCCGATGCAGGCCGTAGCGGGCCACACCCTTGGCTTGGGCCTGTTGCAGCAAAGTCTCGATGCGCTTCAGGTGTTCGGCGTCGACGTCGATCGTCATCTTCAGCCCGTCGTCGAACTTGCGGAAATCGGAATTGTCGGCGACGTCGCGCTTGTAGCGGCGGGCATCGAAGCGGCCGAGCGGAATGCCGAGCCTGTAGCACGCGACGGTGATGCCGAGCTGCAGGAAGATGAAGAGCTTCTGCCACAACCGCCGGCGCGGTGGCGCGGTGGCCTTGGCCTCGCGATTGATACCATGCAGCGAGAAGGCAAGGTCCGGACCATCGGCCGGTACCGGATGGCTGTCCCGGTTCTGCTCGGTGGTGATGGCGACGATGCCGCTGACGAGCTCTTGAAATTCCCGGCCTGGCCGGCCTTCGCCGGGCACGGCGATAATCGAGACGATCTCGCCGTTTCTAGCATCGATCGGGCTCCACCGGCAGGAGAGACCGGTGAGATCCGGGCGGGTTCCAGCGGGCGCGCGGGCAATGCCGTAACGGCCGAGTTTCATCTGTCTTTCGGCCCAGCTGGTGCCGCCGCCCCAGAACATCGCATAGGTGACATAAGGGCTTGCGGAGTAACGTGCGACGCGGACGTCGAGGCCCTCGGYGCGGGTGTCGGCGACCGGCACGATGGCGATGCGCAGCACCAGGTTCAGATCCTCCTCGACCCAGACCTGCGCGGCGGCAAGAGCCTCGCGTGCCGCCGCCTCCAGTGAACCCGGAAGTGCGATCAGCGCGCCGTCGCCGCCGAAGACGAAGGGATAGTCGCCCTTGCCGACGGAATTCAACACCGCTGAAATGACGCTGGCGCCCGCCATGTTGACGTCCTTGTAACGGCCGGCGCCGATCGCCTGCGTCGAGCCGACGATATCGGCGAGCGCCATCACCCATCCATCCGGCAGCGGCCGGTAGTTGGCGGCGTCGGTCACGCCCTCGAATTCGCTGAAGAGCGGCACTTCGGCAAAGAAATCTTCGTCGGTCACGGTTTTCATGTCATCGAGCTTAGCACAGACCCATGTTGCCACTGCAACGCCAATTCCCATTTACGGCAATCGACTTGGCGAGGTTTCATGTGTTAGAGCCTTTTCTGGTTTCCGGGACACTCGGAAACGCTCTATCTTTTTGTTTTTACGCAATTCCGAACGCAAAACCGCTGCCGCACTTTTTGCTGGAATTGCTCCAGGACCGCTAACGATTTCATGACGGATACGGATTAGATGAGCCGCCTCGACAGCTTCATTCGCCGGTTGACGGCTCAACGCGACATTCTGAACTCGATCATCGATCTGGTGGGGGAAATTGAGGGCCCGGTTCTGGAGTTCGGCCTTGGCAACGGCCGCACCTATGATCACCTGCGCGAGAACTTTCCCGGCCGGCGCATTGTCGCTTTCGACTGGGAAGTCCGTTCCTATTCGGCCTCGACACCAGAGGCGCAAGACATGGTCACTGGCAATATCCGCGAGTCCGGCCAGGCCTTCGTCGGCATCGGTGCAGCCCTTGCCCATGCCGATATCGGCACCGGCCATGACGAGATCGACGCGGTGACACTGACGTGGTTGCCACAGCTGATGGCCGGCGTGCTTGCCCACAACGGTGTCGCCGTCAGCGGGCTGCCGCTGGAGCATCCCGAGCTGGTGGCGCTGCCGCTGCCAGACGGGATCAAGGAAGGCCGTTATTTCCTCTATCGGAGGACGTAAAGGAATCTGCCGCAATTCAAAGTGCTACAGCGTCCTTACGCGTCTGAAAAGAAGCGGGGCGCTGTAGTGTTTCGGTTCACGCCACCAGACCCTTGGTCAGCTCCAGCGCCTGCCGTTCGAACAGCCGGCGATAGATACCGTTGTTAAGCCGGATCAGCGCCTGGTGGTCGCCTTCTTCAACGATATTTCCCTTGTCGAAGACCAGCAGCCGGTCCAGCGCTCGCACCGTGGACAGCCGGTGCGCGATGACAAGCGTCGTGCGGCCGCTCATCAGGCGTTCCATGGCCTGCTGGATCTGCACTTCGCTCTCACTGTCGAGGCTCGATGTCGCTTCGTCCAGGATCAGCACCGGCGCATCAGCCAGGAAGGCACGGGCAATGGCGACACGCTGCCGCTCGCCGCCCGACAGCTTGACGCCGCGTTCCCCCACCAGTGTCTCATAGCCCTTGGGAAGGTCCATGATGAAGTCGTGGGCGCTCGCCTGTTTCGCTGCGTGCTCGATCTCGCGGCGCGAGGCGTTCGGCCTGCTATAGGCGATGTTTTCCGCCAGCGTGCGGTGGAACAGAATGGGCTCCTGCTGCACGATGGCGATCTGGCCGCGCAGGCTGGATTGCCTAACACCTGCGATATCCTGCCCGTCAATGCGGATTGCGCCCGAGTTCACGTCATAGAGGCGCTGGATGAGCTTGACGAAGGTGGTCTTGCCGGAGCCCGAATGCCCCACCAGGCCCACGCGCTCACCCGGCTTGATGATGACCGAAAAATCCTCATAAAGCGGGGTGGGATGAGCGCCATATTGGAAGGTGACGCGATCGAAGACGATCTCGCCCTCGCCAATCTTGATAGGCTTGGCGTTCGGCTTGTCCTCGATGCCAAGCGGCATCTTGTCGAGCAGCACCAGTTCTTCCATGTCGTTGACGGCACGCTGCAGATTGCGGATGTCCTGGCCGACATTGCGCAGATAGCCTTGCAGAACGAAGAACATGGCCAGCACGAAGGTGATGTCGCCAGGCGTCGCCAGCCCCTGCTGCCACATCACCAGGCCCGTTCCCAAAATACCGGCCTGCATGGAAACCATCATGAAGCCCTGGATCGTGCCGCTCAATGTGCCGCGCTTCCATGTCCGCCGCGTGCGGCTGTCCCATCTGGCCAGCACCTGGCCCAGTCGCGTCTCTTCGCGGCTCTCGGCCCCGAAGGCCTTGACCACCGAATTGCAGCTGATGGCATCCGCCAGTGCGCCACCAAGCTTGGTGTCCCAGGCATTGGCAAGCCTTGCCGCCGGCGACACGAAGCCCATGGAAAGCGCCACGGTGACACCGATATAGATCAGCGAGCCCGCAGCCACGATCAGGCCCATGATGGGCCAGTAGCTGCCGAGCACGATGCTGGCGCCGACCAGCATGACGATGGACGGCAGCAGCGCTACCAGCAGCAGATCGTTAAGCGCGTCGAGCGCCCACATGCCGCGGGTGATCTTGCGCACCGTCGAACCGGCAAAGCTGTTGGCGTGCCAGTCGGTCGAGAACCGCTGCACCTTGTGGAAACCGTTATTGACCACATCCGCCATGGTGCGCAGCGTCAGCCGGATGATGCCGTTGAAGATGAACCAGCGCAGTGCCACGCTGGTCAGGCCCAGAGCCACGACGATGACGAAGGCGCGCAGCGCCCGGTCAGCCGCATTGCCGCCGGCAATGGCATCGACGATCTCGCCTGAGAAAACCGGCACCATGACTTCTGCCAGGGTGCTTGATATCACCAACACGATGATACCGCCCACCAAGACAGGCCGATGGCGCCAATGATGGAAAACAAAGCCGAGCACATGGCGATAGGCATCGGCGCGGAAATCGAGCTTCTTGCGAGTCATTTTAATCGCTCGGCGCCGTGTCGGCGACCGGTCCTCAAAATAGAGAGTTGGATGGCACAGCCCAAGCGGGAGACGAAATGATCCCGTCAGATCAATCGGGCTATGAATTAAGGGAAAACCGCATGTCGGGCGCGCTTAAGGCGGGCCGCGAATGGAAATGACCTAGCGTCGGGACATTCCGCACGGGAAGGTTTCGATGATTGCTGGCATGCAACGCCTCCCTTGTGTTCGAACTAAAGCGGTGAGCGTTTTGTACCGAAGCAATGCGCCATTGCCAAGCGGATTTTTGCAACCTTACGGAAAGTGATGCGGAAACGACACACCTTGTGCGCTTGCCACGAGACGGTTGGGCCGGCGTGCTCGCCCGTAGCGGCGGCGCCGTCGGTGGTCTGCCGCTGGAGCACCCCGAGCTTCTGCCTCTGCCTGCCGACGTGAAGGAGGGCCGTTATTTCCTCTACCGCAGGACGTAATCCCCGCTCAAGAAGCGCAGGAATAGGATGTGGCCGGGAGCGCGGTCAGTTTTGCCTCGAAGTCGGCTGCGATTTTGTCCAGCGTCACGCTGTCCAATCGTCGCAGCAGCAGGGCCTGGGCTTCCTTCATCGCGTCGCCAAGGGCGACATTCACCGCCTGTTCCACAAGGCATTGCGGCTGGTCGTCGGCCGGGCCAATGGCGAAGAGATGCGGTTCGCCGATGGCGTTGTAGACGTCGAGCAGGGTGATCTCGGACAGCGGACGTACCAGCGTCCAGCCGCCGCCATGGCCTTTTTCGGAGCGGACGTAGCCCTGTTCGCGAAGACCGGCCATGGTGCGGCGGACGACGACGGGATTGGTGTTCAGCATTTTCGCAATCATGTCGGAGGTCGAAGCGTGCTGGTGCTTATCCATGTGGATCAGCACGTGCAGCATGCGTGAAAGGCGGCTGTCGTTGCGCATGGTTCTCTTCCTGTCGATCGGGCGGGTCATTATCGCAAGCGGATCGTAACAAGACAAGTAACATGATGCTTGACGGCGCCAGATCATGTAACTTATGTTGAGTCGTGAGTTCCATATCAAGGGAGAGTTCCATGTCGTTCGAAGCCATCGTCATCGGCGGAAACTTCGCCGGCTTGTCGGCAGCGATGCAGCTGGCCCGGGCACGGCGGCGGGTTCTGCTGGTTGACGCCGGCGCGCCGCGCAATCGGTTTTCTGAAGCGTCGCACGGCTTCCTCGGCCAGGACGGCCAAACGCCGGCGGCGATCATGCAAGAGGGAAAGCAGCAGCTTTCGCTTTATCCGACCATCACCATCCGCCAGGGGAAAGTCGTTCGGGCACGGAGGGATGGTGACGCGTTCATTGTCGGCACCGAAGACGGCGGCGAAGAACGAGCCGCGCGCATCGTGCTCGCAACCGGCGTCAGCGACACGCTGCCCGAGATCCCCGGCCTCAAGGAGCGATGGGGCCGCTCCGCGCTGCACTGCCCCTATTGCCACGGTTACGAGGTGGGCGGCGGCAAGCTCGGCGTTCTCGCAAACCATCCGCATTCGGCCCATTCGGCCATGATGATTCCGGACTGGGGAGCAACGACCTTTTTCACCCAGGCGCTGTTCGAGCCCGATGAAGAGCAATTGCTGAAGCTGAGCGCCCGGGGCGTTCGGATCGAACGCAGCCCTATCGTCGAATTG